>JANXVF010000032.1 GCA_025351785.1 Flavobacterium sp. | reverse complement strand
TGGTTTAAAAAATAAATATACATTTTAGACCAAAGTCAATAAATATTATAATTTATTGAAGTTTCAAAAAAATAATTTGATAATTTCCTTACTTAAATTATTTATCTAGAATGGCGTCTTGAATTATTTTTTGAATGTCTTCGCGAATATTTTCTTTAGAAAGTCGATTGGATGCGTTAGAATCTGGATAGGTTCTGTTTGATAAAAAAACATATATAATCTCAGTTTCAGGATCTGCCCAAGCCATAGTTCCAGTAAAACCGGTATGCCCAAAACTTGATTTGGAAACACAACCACACGTAGGACCCTCTTTTGTAAGTTGTGGCTTGTCAAAACCTAAACCTCTTCGATTTCCTTCTTCACAAAAATAACATGTATTAAAAGTATCAAAAGTTGCTGATGAAAAATAATTTTTATCACCATAATTTCCTTTTTGAAGATACATCTGCATCATTTTTGCAATGTCAATACTGTTCGAAAATATTCCGGCATGACCTGCAATTCCGCCTTCCATTGCCGCTTCCATATCATGAACATAACCTTGTACAGTTGTATGACGGAAATAAGTATCAATTTCGGTCGGAGGAATCAAACTACAATCATATTTCCGAAGTGGATTGTACATTGTATTATTCATTCCAAGCGATTTATAAAAATTATCCTGACTCAACTCCTCTATTGATTTTTTTGTAACTTTTTCGAGATATTCTTTTAAAATAATGAATGTAAAATCGCTGTATTTATATTCTTTTTTATCTAGTAATTTACTATTTGCAATTTGCTTCATAATAGTATCATGATAATCATCACGAAGAAATAAGTTTTCATCTACTTGCCTAGAAAATCCATCAGTAAGTGTTTTTCTATAATATTTTTCTAAAGGATATTTTAGGCTGTCAAGTGTGGCTTTATAAAAAGGAATCCAAGCCTGCAAACGAGCATAGTGAGACAATAAATCTTTAAAAGGAATATCTTTTTTATCAGTTTTATCAAAAATGGGTAGCATATCTCCTAACTTTGAATCAAGATTTATTTTATTTTTATCATACAATTGCATAATATTTGGCAATGTAGAAACCATTTTAGTTACTGATGCAACGTCATAAATATCAGAGTTTTGAACTTTTTTCTGGTTGTAATATGTATGATATCCATACGATTTTTGATAAATAACTTTTCCTCTTCTAGCAACTAAAAGTTGAATTCCGGGTGTCATTTTTGCATCTATTGCTCTTTGAGCAACGGCATCTATTTTTGATAAAATTTCAAAACTCATCCCAACATTTAAAGGAGCAGAAAATCCAAGTCTATTTAACTTTTCTGTATCAAGTCCGAAATTGACTTTAAAATCATCATTAATACTTACCGGTAATTTACCTTTTGACGCTATAGCTCCAAAAATTAGTTCAGCTGAGACTTCCTGTGCAATATCACTATTTTGATATGATAAAATAACTGCTTTAATGTTTTGGAAACTCGAAATTGTTGCTAGCGAATAAGGTTTTGTAAATGCATCTAGAATGACATTATTTGATTTTGAAATTTCTTGAATTAATAATAATTCAGAGTCGGTAAAATCGTGTTTTTTCCAAGCCTTATCAGACTTATGAAAACCAACAATAACGGTAGGAAATTCTTTTAATTTTACTTTTAACGAATCAATATTTGAATCAGAAATCTCAGTAATTTCTGTATATTGTTTTAAGGTTGTAAGAAAAGCAGCATTTGTATCATCACCAAGTTTGATATACGCAATTTTTTGATTTAAATTTTTAATAGGCAAACTATTTTCATCGTTTTTCAAAACTGTAATGGCATTTTCATACAATCGATACTGCAGTGCATCTTTTGATGGCGCATTTAAATCTTTAGACAAATTTTTAACATCAACTGGTTTGTAATGATTTAATCCAGATTTATACTTGTATTGTAAAATTTTCTTAACAGAATGTGCCAATCTCTCTTCAGACAGCAAACTATCTTGAAAAGCCATACATATTTTTTCTGAAGCCAAAGGCACATTTTCTGGGAAGAGTAAAATATCATTTCCTGCCATAAATGCTTCTAAATCAATATCTCCAGGTTTCATAAATTTGCTTGCGGCTTTCATATTTAGTGCGTCCGTAAATATTAAACCATCAAAACCGAGTTCTTTTTGAAGCAAATTTGTAACTACATTATAGGATACCGATGTTGGATAATTTTCTCGCGATTCTAAACTTGGAATATTTAAGTGAGCAACCATTACAGAGACTAATCCTTCATCAAATAGACGTTTATAGGGATACAATTCTACTAATTCTAGTCGTTCTTTTGAAAAATTTACTACTGGTAATGCATAATGAGAATCTAATGCAGTATCGCCATGACCAGGGAAATGCTTTCCTGTTGAGAAAATTCCTTCTCTTTGTGCACCATCCATCAACGCAACTGCATGATCGGTGACATTTATTTTATCTTCTCCAAAAGAACGATGACCAATTATAGGATTTTTAGGATTTGTATTGATATCTAAAACAGGAGCAAAATTGAATTGTGCACCTATACGTTTAGTTTCAGTAGCCATATTTTTGCCAACTTCCTTTATTAAATTTAAATCTCTAACTGCTCCAAGAGTCATATTCCAAGGATATTTGTAGGTAGAATCTAATCGCATATTCAATCCCCACTCTGCATCAATACCTATAAAAAGTGGAATTTTTGATTTTAACTGAAAATGATTTGTCAATTTTACTTGACGATTTGGTCCGCCTTGAAAAAAAATCAAACCTCCAATATGATTTTCAGTTATAAGTTTATCAATCATGTTGACATGAATCGAATCTTTGTTAGAGTAAGCGGCAACCATAAAAAGTTGTCCTATTTTTTCCTCTAGTGACATTTTATTATATATACTATCTACCCATTTTTTTTCTAAATCAGAATCAGGAAAATAATTTTTTCGTTCTGATTTTGGATGTTGGTTATATTCAATGTCGGGATTTATATTTGTTGTAACTTCATTTTTCTTTGCAACAACTGTATTTTTTTTAATTGAACCACAGTTAATTACAAAAAAAGAAGATAGAATTAAACAGAAAAGTTTTAAACTTGTTTTCATTTAAAGTTGATAGAAGTATAATTTTATAATACTTATTAAATATAATTTGGACTAAGTTAAAAAGTTAAAAAAATCGGTTATGCCAACTTTCATTTGCAGGAACTTCCCAAGACTCATTAAACTCTTCAATTGTATTTACAAGATTGTTAAAAACAATTGTATTTTCAGATACCGCCTTTTCTTTTGCTAGTTTTTTAAAATCAATCAAAGTTTTATAAGTCACAAACTCACCTTGTTTAAAGGTAACGTTCATTTTATCTAGTAAGTCAATATTAAATTGCTGTTCTAAATTTTGAATAAATGCAACCGATTTATCTATGGAACATCCTGTTGCCTGTTGCACATTTTGGTTAACCGCTAAAACTATAAACCGATTATATTTTGTTAAAAATGAGGCTTCTAACGAAACGTTGTGTGCAGACCAATCAGAAACAAAATCAACTAAATTAGATTCAATAGAAATAATCTCGTCATCAGAAAATTTTCGACTCGATTGATAAATCCAAATTTTAGAATCAACTGGTAAATCTTCAAAAGGTATATACATTGTTTTTTAACTTATTTTAATAAAAAATTTATAAAATTTTTAATTTATAAATCTTGAGCATTAGCAATCAATTCGGCAATGTCCATAACTTTAATAACACCTTCACTTTCTTTATTTTTAACACCATCACTCATCATGGTATTACAAAAAGGGCAAGCGACTGCAATTATTTCCGGATTAGTTTCAAGTGCATCCTCTGTACGTTTAATATTTATTTCTTTATTTCCTGGCTCAGCATCTTTAAACATTTGAGCACCGCCTGCACCACAACAAAGTCCATTTGCTTTTGATCGTTTCATTTCGACCAGTTCGGCATCTAATTTTTTTATTAATTCTCTTGGTGCTTCATAAATATTATTAGCTCTACCAAGATAACATGGATCGTGAAAAGTAATTTTTTTTCCTTTAAAATGTCCTCCTTCGATAGTTAATCTTCCGGTGTCTAAAAGTGATTTTAAAAACTCGGTATGATGAATAACTTCATATTTTCCGCCTAGTTCAGGATACTCATTTTTTAAAGTATTGAAACAATGCGGACACGCAGTTACAATTTTTTTTGCCTCATAAGCATTTAAAACCTCGATATTCATCATTGCTTGCATTTGAAACAAAAATTCGTTTCCGGCACGTTTTGCTGGATCGCCAGTACAACTTTCTTCGGTTCCTAAGACCGCAAATTCTACCTGAGCACGATTTAAGATTCGTACAAACGCTTTAGTAATTTTTTTAGCTCTATCGTCAAAACTTCCTGCACAACCTACCCAAAATAAAACTTCGGGTTGCTTGCCTTGAGCTAACATTTCGGCCATTGTTGGCACGTTTAAAACTTCTTGCATATAGTATTGTTTAGTTGCAACTTTAAGTTGTCGTTACTAAAATATTATTCATGTTGTCCGTCATCAAAAACTTCGATAGTAACTTCTTTTTCTATCAAATCGGTAAATTTACCTCTGTAACGTGTAGCTTTCACTAGATGATTATCTATCCAGTGGTAATTTCCTCCGCGTGGTTTTCCGAAAAGAATTCCGTGATATTTAAATCCATGTTTTTTTAACCATATCTCTGTATATTCTCGGTGAGCCTCAGTACGAGAAGTAAAAAAGAAAATAATATGACCTTCATCATACCATTTGTTAAGAGTAATAAGAGCATCAGGGTAAAGTTCTGCTGTTAACATTCGCTCAGGTTCCTCATTTGGAATATCATCACAAACGGTACCATCAATATCGATTAAATAATTTTTTACGCCTTCGGGTAAAATTGGACTAATTTTTTGTCCGTTTTCAATAGCAACTAGTAAGGTTTTATCAATGTCTTCAGTCTTCATTTTTTATTTTAATTTTGATGTTTTACAGTTTACTAACCTCACTTATAGCAAATTGTAAATTATTTTATGTTTAATTTTAATTGTTTTTCCAATTCAATCGATCTTGCTGATTGTATTGCCATGGTGCACCATTATTTTCAATATTTGTCATCATAGCATTTAACGATTGTGGCGCAGCACTTTGCTCCATAACTAAAAATCGTCGCATATCTATAATAATTGACAATGGACTAATATTTACAGGACATTCTTCAACGCATGCGTTACAAGATGTACAAGCCCAAAGTTCCTCGGTTGTAATATAATTGTTTAAAAGTGAAACAGTATCTGGTATAAAAACTCCTTTATTTTTATCTATATTACGACTTACTTCCTCGAGTCTATCTCGAGTATCCATCATAATTTTTCTGGGCGAAAGTTTTTTGCCTGTTTGATTTGCCGGACAGGCATCAGTACAACGACCACACTCAGTACAAGTATATGCATTAAGTAATTGTACCCAATTTAAATCGAATACATCATTTGCTCCAAATTTTGATGGAACTGCATTTTCGTCTACTGGCTGTGATTCAAATGGGTCAGCGTTTGGATCTAACATCATTTTTACCTCTTTAGTAACACTCTCGAGGTTATCAAATTTTCCTTTTAAATTTAAATCAGCAAAATAAGTGTTTGGAAATGCTAACAAAATGTGTAGGTGCTTTGAAAAATATAAATAATTCAAAAACACTAGAATTCCTGTGATATGCAACCACCAGAATGTTCGTTCTAAGATGATTACTGAATTTTCAGACAATCCGTTAAAAAATGGTGTAATAAAATGACTTATTGGAAATGAACCCGCTTGAATATAGTGATGTGAACCCGCTTGTTGCAACCAAAAGTCGGAAGCATTCATAAGTAAAAATAACGACATTAATACAACCTCAAAATAAAGGATATAATTAGCATCTTTTCGAGGTTTACCGTTAAGATCGGTACTTGCAAAACGCTTTAATTTGATTGTATTTCTTCTAATCCAGAATACTACAACAGCAAATAATACTAAAAACGCTAAAACCTCAAAGGATCCAATTAAAAAGCTATAAAAACTTCCTAAAAATGCAAACACACGATGTGTTCCAAAAAGTCCATCAATAATAATCTCTAATAACTCAATATTGATAATTATAAAACCAACATAAACAATTACATGAAGAAAACCAGCAATTGGTTTTTTAACCATTTTAGATTGACCAAGAGCAATCATAATCATATTTTTCCACCGAGCTGAGGGGTTATCATTTCTATTAATATCCTTACCTAAATTGATATTTCTGAATAGCTTTTTTACATTAATAGTAAAATAACCAAAACCCAAACCTATCAGTACAGCAAAAAATATATTGTCTAAAAAACTCATAATTTAAAACGAATTAAATTTATTTTTTGTCAGCCTCAGAACCTTGAGGACCTACATAAGGTTTATTTTTTTTACCAAAAAGTGAAACATTTATGTAACGTGTAGGATATAATCTGAAATCTTGCAATAACAATTCTAACTCTTTTGAAGTTTTTCCGAAATTATTAAACAGTGATTCATCATTGAGCAACTTGCCCATTGTTCCTTTACCTGATTGCAAGCCGAGGATTATCTTATCAACATTTGCAATCGAATGTTCTAATGATTTTACAGCTTTTCCTATGTTTGCTTTTGAAATTGAATCAGAAATTTTAGAAAAATTTGCAGTAGCATGTTCTACATTTTTCATCGAATTTCCAATTTTAGACTTATTATCTGCAAGCATTGAATTTACTTCGTTTGAAGCAATCTTAAATTGTGCTAATGTTTGATTCAAATTTTCTAAACTTGTATGTATGTTTTGTTTTGTTTTTGAATCTAAAACTTCATTAACACTTGTCATCATTGCATTTGTGTTGTCAAGAAGTTTTTCAATTTTTTTCTTCAAAGGATCTATCTGACCAGCAAGACTTTCGATAAGACCTGTTTTTGTGCTAGCAATCAAAAATTCTCCAGACTCGGCAGGAGTTTTTTCTTTAAAATTTGGAATGATTGAAATTTGTTTTCCACCAATTGGACTTGGTGAGTATATTTCGGCAATACTTCCTTTTGATATAGGAAAATCATTTTTTATTTGGAGTTCAACTATTAATTTTCCGTTTTCTTTGAGTGTTATTTTTTTTACCTTTCCAATATTCAATCCGTTCAAAGTAACCGCAGATGATATTGCAACACCTTCAACATTATCATATTGAACATAAAATTTTCTGTAATCAGTAAATAAATCACTTCCTCTCAAAAAGCTGTAACCCCAAATAAATAATAGTATAGAAGCAATAACTAATATTGCAGTTTTAATTTCTCTTGTTAATTTCAAAATAGTAATTTTTTACAAATTTAATAAAAATAGTTTAGTTTTGACTTACAGCTTCTCTAACTGAAATGTTTTTTCCATTTTTGAATGCTATTAAAAAAGCAGTTTTATATCCCTTGGATTTTGCTGTTTCAAGCAAAGTTTTGGCTTGTTCATAATTTGATGTTTCACCATATATATATTTATACAATGAGTTTTCTTGATCTATGGTAACATCTCTTAATCCTTTAAAATTACTCGGGTTAAGAGCAACTTTTTTGTTGCTTGCAGATAGTTGCACTCTAAAAATAATTCCTGATTGATTATCATTTACATCAGTTTTTTTTGAATTGTCAACTTTTACAGAATCTGTGTTTTTAGTTTCATTTTTTATTTTAGTTGGTTGCTCCTGAACTCTATCAGATGGTTTTTCTCCCTGATAATCACTAGTTCCACCATCAAAATAATCTTTTTTATAGCCAATTATTGCTTTAGCTATAGCATCGGCTACTTCTTGTTGCCCTTCTTCTGAATCTAATTTTGCTCCTTCAACTGGATTGGAAATAAATCCGGTTTCAATTAAAACTCTTGGCATATATGCTTTGTGCAAAACCATATAAGGTGCTTGTTTTACACCTCCACCTCTACTCTTTTTTCCTAAATCGGCAACAAAACGATCTTGAATTTTTCCAGCCAATACAATACTATTTTCTAAAAATTCTTCTTGCATTATTGTCATACCAAGCATAGACTCTGGTTTGCTAGGATCATAACCTTCATATTTGCTTTTATAATCTTTCTCCATTGTAATAACCTGGTTTTCTCGTTTTGCTGCTTCGAGATTTGAAGCATTTTTTGACATACCCATCACATAGGTTTCGGTACCATCGGCAACCGTATTTTTATTTGCATTGCAGTGAATAGAAACAAAAATAGACGCATCGGCGCGGTTTGCAATATTTGCACGTTCTACTAAATCAATAAAAACATCAGATTTTCGGGTGTAAATAACATCAATATTTGAATTTTTTTCTAGTATTTTACCTACTTTTAATACTAAAGCAAGGGTGATATTTTTTTCTATATGACCATTATATACTGCTCCAAAATCATGTGCACCGTGCCCAGCATCAAGGGTAACCTTAAATTTATTAGATTGTGAAAATGAATATGTTGCGATTAATATCAAAATAAAAACAAGTCTTTTTTTTATTTTTAAGTAAGTAATCATAGTTGTTAAAGTTAATATTAATTAAAACCAGTCGGTTATAAAATTATTAATTGTCTATTTTTGACAAAAAATAATATGTAGTTTTGGCTGTTCAAATACCAAGCCACATTTTTACAAAAATAGTATTTAAACCGTTGCGTACAAACTTATTTTATATCGTTTTATTAGCTATTTTCCTAACAATGGGAACTGCTTCAGTATTTGGTCAAGAACAACCCAGAAAAATATCTGGTTTATCTATTAAAAATCAAACATCTAAACAAAAAAAAGAAGCGAAAAAAACTACAGTCGCAGAGGTAACTCCTACAGAGAAAATAATTACAATTACTCCTGATTCGACTCTTAAAAAGAAACCACTCTTAGAAGGAAAAGTTAAATATAAAGCAAAAACATCTGCTAAATTTGATCAAAAGAAAAAAATTCTTACGTTATACAACGAAGCAGAATTATATTATCAAGATTATATTTTAAAAGCGGGAATTATCGTTTTTGATTATGCAAAAAATGAGGTTTATGCAGGAAGATTAAAAGATAGTGCCGGAAAATATATCCAATATCCAAACTTTAAGCAAGGAGCAAATGTGGTAGAGCCAGATTCAATTCGCTTTAATTTTAAAACAAAACGAGCTTTGGTCTGGAACTCGAGAACTGCACAACAGGAAATGAATATCAAATCTGATATTACTAAAAAAGAAAACGACTCTGTTTATTTTATGAAAAATGCTCGTTTTACTACTGCAAAAGATTTAGATGATCCCGAGTATTATTTTATCACGAACAAAGCAAAATTTGTTCCTGGAAAAAAAATAGTTGTTGGTATGACAAATTTAGTTATTGCTGGTGTACCTACGCCGGTTGCGTTGCCTTTTGCTTTTTTCCCCATAACTACAAAAACTCATTCTGGAATTTTACTTCCCACATACGGTCAGAGTGCTCAACGTGGCTATTCGCTTCAAAATGGTGGTTATTATTTTGCATTGAGTGACAATTATGATTTGGCAATTTTGGGCGATTATTATACAAACGGAAGTTATGCCACACGATTTGAATCAGCTTATGCAAAAAAGTATAAATTTAATGGAAATGTAAACATAAGATATGAAAATATCATCAACAGCGAACGTGGTTTTCCAGATTATTCCCGCAGTACTTTATATAATATCCAATGGTCTCATTCTAAAGATGGAAAATCTAATCCAAACTCGAGATTTTCAGCATCGGTAAATCTTGGAAGTAGTAACTATTTTGCACAATCAATAAATCAAGCAAATGTTGGATCATCTTTAAACAATACTTTGAGTTCGTCAGTATCCTATTCAAAAACATTCACTACTGTTCCTCAGGTTAGCATGTCGTTGTCTGCAACTCATTCCCAAAACACTCGTACACAACAAATTAGCATGACTTTGCCAACATTAACTACGAGTGTTGATCGAATTTATCCGTTTGCACCCAAAGATGGATTAAAAAAAGGATTCATAAAAAATATTAATTTACAATACAATCTAAACGCCAAAAACGACATCCAAACTACCGAGGAATTTTTCTTTAAAAAAGAAATGTTTGCCAACTCAAAAACTGGATTTCAACACACCATTCCGCTAAGTACAAATTTCAAAATTTTTAAATATTTTAGTGCTACATCATCTGTAAATTATAGCGAAGTTTGGACTTTACAAACTATAAAACGAAGTAGTGATTTTGTCACAAATAAAACAGTTGATACTCGAGTAAATGGATTTGATGCGTTTAGAACCTATTCATTCTCAAACAGTATTGGAACTACTATTTATGGTACTTTCAATTTTAAAAATAGCCGAATACAATCCATAAGACATGTTATGAGACCAAGTATATCTCACGGATATGGACCTAGTTTTTCAAGATATTATCAGCAATATGAAACGGCGTCGGGCTATGCCGATTATACTCGATTTGAAGGTAGCATAAGTTCACCAAACAACGGATATTCAAACTCAATAGGATTAAATTTAAGCAATACTTTTGAAGCAAAAGTTACAGATAAAGACTCGACCAAGGTTGAACCAAAAAAAATAATGTTGCTAAATAACTTAAATTTTTCTTCAAATTATGATTTAGTTCAAGCAAGATGGTCAGATATAGGAATTACTGGCGGAACGTTACTATTTAATCAAAAAATGAATGTCAATTTCAGGACAGTAATTTCTCCTTATGCCTTAAAAAATCAAACTACAAATGAGGTAATTGCAAATCCGTTTCGAGTAACATCGGCAAATATGACTATTGGATACACCATTAGCAGCACAGGAAAAGACAAGGAAAAAGAAAATAAACAAGGTGCTTTAAACGGTGGTAGAAAGGACGATTTATTTGGTACAAATACAGATATTGGTGACAATAGAGACAGTCAATTTAAAAAAGAGGATGCTAAAGAAGAAGATTTTGCAGGGTTTTATAACGTAAAAATACCTTGGGATATGACTTTTGCATATACCATTTCGTACACTAATTTAAGTAACGAAAAAAAAATATCTGGAAATACACTGATGATTTCAGCCAATACAGATTTGACTCCAAAATGGAAAATTGGAGTTTCTACAGGTTATGATTTTGTTCAAAAGGGCGTCACTTTTACTCAGCTTCGTTTAAATCGAGATTTGATGAGCTGGAATATGAGTTTCAACTGGAATCCATTTGGACAAAATTCCTATTGGGGATTTTTTATCGGCATAAAAGCAGGTGTTCTAAAAGATATTAAATATGACAAACGATATCAAGCAGATCGAATTTTAAAATAATATTAAAATGAAAAAAATAATTTTTACAGATAAAGCTCCCGCACCAATTGGTCCTTATAATCAAGCAATTTTGATAAATGGAACCTTGTATACTTCTGGTCAGATTGCATTAAATCCAAAAACAATGGAATTAATTAAAGACTCAATCGAAAATGAAACAATACAAGTGATGGAAAATCTGAAAACAATACTGAAAGCTGCAGCTATGACTTTTGAAAACGCAGTAAAAGTTACTATTTTTATAATTAATATGGATGATTTTTCAAGAATAAATGCAGTTTATCAGACCTATTTTGACGAAAAAACTGCACCTGCTAGAGAAACAGTTCAAGTTGCTTGTTTACCAAAAAATGTTTCTATAGAAATTTCGATGATTGCAGTTCAATAAATTTAAATTGCAACTTTAAGTCCAAAACAATTTACGTCATTATTGCTGATTTTATAAATAATTTCACCCACACTTGTTGCTGTTTTTATTTCAAGTTCATCATGTAAAGCTACTTCTTTTAAATAATTCATTTCTAACGATTTTATTTTTTGATCAAGAATTATTTCAATATCAAAATTATCTAAACACCATTCAATATATTTTACATTATTTGCGTGATTTACAATATCTAAGTCTGACAAAACAACTTTTTTTGTGAAAGAATTATAAAAATTCCCATCTAAATTAATTTTTGAAAACTTAATCGACGTTGCATCATCATTAGGAAACTTTTGAAAATGTTGATTGGGCAACATCAAATTTTCTGGACGCCGTGAAATTGTATTAAAAACAACCCAAAAAGTTTCACAGCCTACTATTTTTTCAGTGCCAATATAAACTTCTAAACATCTAATAGACCTTGAATTTTCTAGTGATTTAATCCAAGTTTTAACCGTAATTTCGTCGTGCCATTTTGGCAATTTGTTAATTTCTACACGCATTCTGCTCAAAACCCAAGCCTGATTGTATTGTTGCATATCACTAAAACTTATCCCTCCCATTTCTGCATGAGAACCAGCAGTGAGTTGCAAAATATTACATAAATCAGTATATTTCAAAAATCCATTTGGATAGCACTGTAAGAAATTTATTATCCATTTTTGAGAATATATCGAACAAAAGTTGGTTGCAATTGGCATAAATTTTAATCTTTAAGTTTCAAAAATACAATTAATATTTAAGATGGTAGAAACTGCAAAACAACAATTTTATTAGTTTTTTTTAGAGTTTTTATATAAATTAGCACACTCAAAATTTCAAATTTAATCCATGAAAAATACAGCTTTAACTCACATTCACCAATTGCTTGGAGCAAAAATGGTTCCGTTTGCTGGTTACAATATGCCAGTTTCCTACGAAGGTGTAAATGCAGAACATGAAACCGTCAGAAATTCAGTGGGAGTTTTTGATGTATCTCACATGGGAGAATTTTTATTAACAGGTGATAATGCATTAGCTCTAATTCAAAAAGTGACTTCAAATGATGCATCTACGCTCGAAGTAGGTAAAGCTCAATATTCGTGTTTGCCAAATGAAAAAGGAGGAATTGTTGACGATTTAATCATTTATAGAATCAAAGAAAATCAATATTTGCTGGTCGTAAATGCATCAAATATCCAAAAAGATTGGGATTGGATTTCAAAATTTAATGACCTGGGGGTTGATATGAAAAATCTTTCAGATGCCTATTCTTTATTGGCAATACAAGGTCCAAAAGCTATTCAAGCAATGCAATCGCTCACATCTGTCGACCTTTCTGCACTAAAATATTATCATTTTGAGGTTGCAGATTTTGCAGGAATCGAACATGTAATTATATCTGCAACAGGTTATACTGGTTCTGGTGGCTTTGAAATATATTGTAAAAATTCGGAAGTAGAACAAGTTTGGAACTCAGTTTTTGAAGCAGGAAAACCTTTCGGGATCAAGCCTATCGGATTAGCTGCTCGAGATACCCTAAGACTTGAAATGGGATTTTGTTTGTATGGAAACGATATAAATGACACAACTTCTCCTCTAGAAGCTGGATTGGGATGGATAACAAAATTTACAAAAGAATTTACAAACTCAGAAAATTTAAAAATTCAAAAAGAAGCTGGAATTAAGAAAAAATTAGTTGGTTTTGAATTATCCGATCGTGGAATTCCAAGACATGATTATCAAATTGTAGATAAAAACGGAAATGATATAGGAATTGTAACCTCTGGAACAATGGCACCAAGTTTAGGAAAAGCAATCGGAATGGGATATGTAAAATCAGAATTTGCATCAGTTGATAGTGACATTTTTATAGTAATACGAGATAAAAAAATAGCAGCAAAAGTAGTTAAAACGCCTTTTTATAAAAGATAATTTCATTTTGAATTTATAAACCAAAAAAGTAATTTTGTAAAAAATTTAATCCATCATTTGTTAGATTCTTAAAACTAAAATTTGATTATATAGATAGAAATGGGAAGAGCATTCGAATTTAGAAAAGGGCGAAAAATGAAACGTTGGTCAGCAATGGCAAAAGCGTTTACACGCATCGGAAAAGATATTGTAATGGCAGTTAAAGAAGGTGGACCAAATCCCGAAGCCAACTCGCGTTTGCGAGCTGTTATTCAGAATTCAAAGGCAGTAAATATGCCTAAAGAAAATGTAGAACGCGCAATTAAAAAAGCAACTGATAAAGATACAGCCAATTATAAAGAGCAATTATTTGAAGGATATGCTGCTCACGGAATTGCAATTTTAATAGAAACTGCAACTGATAATAATAATAGAACAGTGGCAAACGTAAGAAGTTATTTTAATAAATGTAACGGAACTTTAGGAACTCAAGGGTCGGTTGAATTTATGTTTGATCATACTTGCAATTTTAGAATACCTAATAATAACCAAGACATTGAAGAGTTAGAGTTAGAATTTATAGATTTTGGAGCCGAAGAAATTTTTGCTGACGAAGATGGAATTTTAATTTATGCCCCTTTCGAAAGTTTTGGCACAATTCAAAAAGAATTAGAATCCCGTGGAATAGAAATTTTATCATCTGGCTTTGAAAGAATTCCTCAAATAACAAAAAAATTAACTCCTGCTGAGATGGCAGATGTTGAAAAACTTATTGAGAAAATGGAAGAAGACGACGATGTTATGAATGTTTATCACACCATGGATGAATCTGAATAAATCGAGCCTAATTTATCATTTAATATTCACAAATCCGTTTTGATAAAACAAAAACGGATTTTTTATTTTCACAAAAAATTATAATTTGATAAATAATTAACAAACTATATAGTATTACTTTTACAAAAAAATAAAAATGGCTCGATTTGTTGAAAACGATTTACCCAAAGCTAAACTTAGTGCTAGTTCATTGAGCAAAGCAATCTTGATATTTAAATATGCTGGAAATAATAAATGGAAATTTTATGTAGGGTTGGTTTTTTTATTGCTTACTAGCGTCACTGCCTTGGCGTTTCCAAAATTTTTAGGAATGTTAGTCGACTGTGTTGCGAGTAAAAATCTAGAAATGGCAAATAAAATTGCACTAGGACTGTTTGGCGTTTTACTTTTACAGTCGTTATTTTCATTTTTCAGACTGTCTTTATTTATAAATTTTACCGAAAACACACTGGCTAATATTCGATTTGCATTGTATGAAAATTTGATAAAATTACCCATGTCATTTTATGCTCAAAAAAGAGTTGGTGAACTCAACAGTCGCTTGAGTGCCGATATTTCCCAACTACAAGACACTTTAACAAGCACAATTGCAGAATTTTTAAGACAATTTATTTTAATTATTGGAGGATTTATAATCTTAGCCACAATAAGTCCAAAACTTACGCTGATGATGATGTCGATAGTACCAATAGTTGCTGTTGCAGCAGTAATTTTTGGTCGTTTTATTCGAAAATATGGAAAGAAAACTCAGGATAAAGTTGCCGAAAGTCAAGTAGTTGTCGAAGAAACTTTGCAGGGAATTACAAATGTTAAAGCATTTGCCAACGAATGGTATGAAATACAACGATACAAAAATAAAATAAACGAAATAGTCAAAATCGCAATTAAAGGAGGTCAATATCGTGGATTTTTTGCTTCATTTATTATTATTTGCCTTTTTGGAGCTGTAGTAGCTGTGGTTTGGTATGGTGTAACCTTGACCATTACTGGCGAGATGAAAAATGTAGGACAACTTATTTCATTTGTATTGTATTCTGCTTTTATCGGTGCCTCATTTGGTGGCATCGCCGAGTTGTATTCTCAACTGCAAAAAGCTATTGGATCTACCGAACGTATTTTTGAATTATTAGAAGAGAAACCCGAAAAAATATCTAGCAAACAACATTTTATAACCGAAAAAATTAAAGGAAATGTTTCTTTTAAAAATGTTGCATTTAGTTATCCATCACGTCCCGAAATCCAAGTTTTAAAAAATGTGAATTTTACTGCAAATTATGGTCAGAAAATTGCACTTGTAGGACCAAGTGGTGCCGGAAAATCGACAATATCTTCACTCCTACTTCGATTTTATAACATCGAAAGTGGCGAAATTTTAATAGATGATAAAAATATTTATGACTATGATTTAGAAAATCTTCGTGGAAATATGAGTATCGTTCCACAAGATGTGATTTTATTTGGTGGTACTATCAAAGAAAATATAGCTTACGGAAAACCAAATGCAACAGAGGATGAAATATTTTTAGCTGCAAAACAAGCAAATGCACTTGACTTTGTAAATGGTTTTCCAGAAAAATTTGAAACTTTAGTTGGAGAAAGAGGCATCAAACTTTCTGGAGGACAACGTCAGCGTATTGCGATAGCTAGAGCATTATTAAAAAATCCAAGTATTTTAATTTTAGACGAAGCCACATCATCACTCGATAGCGAAAGCGAAAAATTGGTACAAGAAGCTTTAGAAACTTTGATGGAAGGCAGAACCAGTATAATCATAGCTCATAGGCTATCAACTATTAGAAGTGCAGATGCAATTTTAGTATTAAATGAAGGTGTAATTGCAGAAAAAGGAACACACAAAGAGTTGTTAGAAATAGAAAATGGAATATACAAAAATTTAAGTAATTTACAATTTAGTGAATATTAATGCTGTTTTTATTAAATTTTAATCCTGTAATTCTGAAATCTTTTTTAAAGTTTTGCTTACCTTTGTTTTGACTAGAAATTCATGGAACAATTTGTTGTATCTGCGCGAAAATATCGTCCACAAACATTTAAAGATGTTGTTGGACAACAAGCTATTACAAATACTTTACTCAATGCAATAGAGACTAATCATTTAGCTTCGGCATTACTTTTTACCGGTCCAAGAGGAGTTGGCAAAACAACTTGTGCACGAATTTTAGCTCGAAAAATAAACCAACCTGGTTATGATGATCCTCTTGAGGATTTTGCTTTTAATGTTTTTGAACTTGACGCTGCTTCAAATAATTCGGTCGATGATATTAGGAGTTTAATAGATCAAGTTAGGATTCCGCCCCAAACCGGACAATATAAAGTATATATAATCGATGAAGTTCATATGCTTTCTACAAGTGCCTTCAACGCATTTTTAAAAACACTTGAAGAGCCACCAAAACATGCTATTTTTATTTTGGCCACGACCGAAAAACATAAAATTATTCCAACGATATTATCTCGTTGCCAAATATTTGATTTTAAACGGATAACGGTTAAAGATGCAAAAGAACATTTAGCCGAAGTAGCTCAAAGTCAAGGTGTAGCTTTTGAAGATGATGCACTACATATTATCGCACAAAAAGCTGACGGTGCCATGCGCGACGCATTGTCAATTTTTGACAGAGTAGTATCGTTTTGTGGAAACAACTTGACACGACAAGCAGTAACAGAAAACTTGAATGTTTTAGATTATGAAACTTACATCAATATAACCGACTTAATTTTAGAAAATAAAATCCCTGAAATATTAATTTCCTACAACGAAATTTTAATGAAAGGCTTTGATGGCCATCATTTTATAGCGGGATTAGCAAGTCATTTCAGAGATTTATTAGTTGCTAAAAATCAAGCTACACTTTCCTTACTAGAAGTTGGCGAACAAGCTCAAAAAATGTATGGATTACAAGCTCAAAAGTGTAATCAAGAGTTTTTGTTGAAAGGAATAGAAATTGCAAACGAATGTGATTTGAAATTTAAAGTTTCTCAAAACCAGCGTTTGCTAGTAGAACTTAGCCTGATGCAACTTGCCTCCATCATTTTTGATGGAGAAAAAAAAAAGATGATTTCATAATTCCTCCCACACACTATAAAAATAATTCATATTCAATTGTTGAGACTAAAACTTTAAAAGTTGAAGTTGATGCAGTCGAAGAACCAAAAATAGAAGATGTACATCTGAGTACAGAAAAAATTGAAATCAAAACAGAACCAGAAGTTTTAAAACCCGCAACTCCTACGTTTCAAAGTTCAGGAGAAACTACCAACGTATCTGCATTTTCAATGGCAAGCATACGCGCAAAAAAAGCGTTGCTTGAATCTCAAAAAGGATTGGTAAAAACAGAAGATAAACTCCCAACAGAATCATTCACAGAAAATGAAATGTTGACTTTTTGGTACAAATATGCGCAACGTTTAAACGATAAAGGTTTCATGATTATGGGATCCTTATTACGCATTAGCGACCCAAAACTTGAGAATTTTAAAATACTCTATGAACTGCCAAATGAAGGTTCAAAAATTGATTTTGAGAGCGAAAAACAAGAACTCCAGAACTATTTGAGGAGTCATTTGCACAATCATGATATCGAAATTGAAGTTATCGTAAACGAAACCCTAAAAAGCAAAGTTGCTTTTACTCCTCAAGATAAATTTAATCGACTTAACGAAATTAATCCAAATTTGGAAACTCTAAAAAAAATATTTGATCTAGAATTTTAAAATTAAATTTTTAAAATTGAAGTTCGTCTAATTATTAAGTAACAAAATTATAACAGTTACGTCTTATTTTAATAATTAAAAACTTCAAACCTTGGAAACCATCTTATCAATAGAAAATTTAAACAAAACTTACGGAAAAATTCACGCCGTTAAAAATGTTTCATTAGAGATTAAAAAAGGGAATGTTTATGGAATTTTAGGTCCAAACGGAAGCGGAAAATCGACAACTTTAGGAATTGTTTTAAATGTTGTAAATAAAACTTCGGGTAATTATAGCTGGTTTGGAGGTTCAATGGAAACTCACGATGCTTTAAAAAAGGTAGGAGCAATTATAGAACGTCCAAATTTTTATCCATATATGACAGCCAAGGAAAATTTGGAGTTAGTATGTAAAATTAAAAATATCAATAATTTAAAGGTTCAAGAGAAATTAGAAATTGTAGGTTTAGAAGACAGAAAAGATAGTAAATTCAACACATTTTCATTGGGAATGAAACAGAGGTTGGCAATAGCATCGGCACTTTTAAACGATCCTGAAATATTAATTCTAGATGAACCTACAAACGGATTAGATCCCCAAGGAATTCACCAAATTAGAGATATTATAAAACTTATTGCATCGCAAGGAACAACAATTTTGTTAGCTTCACATTTACTAGATGAAGTAGAAAAAGTTTGTACACACGTTTTAGTTTTACGAAAAGGAGAAATATTGTACTCAGGATTAGTCGGTGGCATGTCAAACAATTCTGATTTTCTAGAACTTCAATCAGACGATAATAAAAAACTGCTTACAGCATTAGAGCAATTTCCTGATGTAGAATCTATAAAAGAGGAAATGGGGAAAGTTTATGTATTTTCTAGAACTCCCCTTAATCCATCCACACTAAATAAATTTCTTGCTGAAAGAAATATTTTTGTAAGTCATCTCATCCAACGAAAACACAGTTTAGAAGAACAGTTTTTAGAACTTACAGCTCAATAATTTTTGCATTATATATTTTAATTCAGAACTTCTTTTAAAAAAATTTAAATAAAATGAATCGACTCCTAGCAATTGAATTACAAAAAATTTGGAAAAATAGAGCCAGTAGGATTTTAACCTCAACTTATTTTATTTTGCTAACATTTATAGCGTTAATAGCAGCAATAAAATTTGATATTGGTCCTATAAAATTTCATCTCGCCGATGAGGGAATTTTTAATTTTCCGTACATCTGGCACTTTAATACTTATATAGCAGCTATTTTAAAATTCTTTTTGGCTGTTGTAATAGTTTCGATGATGGCAAACGAATATAGTTATGGAACTTTAAAACAAAATTTAATTGATGGTTTATCGAAAAGAGAATTTATCGAATCTAAATTTTTGACTGTTGTTGTTTTTGCAGGAATTTCGACTGTATTCATCTTTACAATCTCGCTAATTTTAGGATTAATTTTTTCATCATATACCGAAGTTGGCATTATTTTTTCGCAAATGGAATATATACTAGCTTATTTTGTAAAACTAGTAGGCTTCTTTTCGTTTTGTTTATTTTTAGGAATTTTTGTTAAAAAATCTGCATTTGCTTTAGGATTTTTATTAGTTTGGAATATTGTTGAAGGTATAATTTCTGGAATTTTAACTTTTAAAGTTTTCCCAGATAATCACGATTTAGCTTCAAATTTTACGCAATTTTTACCACTACAATCTATGAGTAATTTAATTATTGAGCCATTTTCGAGATTATCTATTGTAAAAAATATAGGAACTCAAATAGGTGTGGCTGGTACGAAAGATTATGATGTGCATTGGTATTCATTATTGATTGTAATTTGCTGGACAGCAATTTTTATTTTTATGTCTTTTAAACTTTTGCAAAAACGCGATTTGTAGTATCTTTGGCAACGCCATGAGAAACCGTAAATCTGTATTGATTATCTTATTTACTTTATTTTTATCACCACTTATTTTTTCTCAAAATATAGTTGTTGACGATACTTTTTCGGCTACACAACTTGTTCAAAATGTTTTACTAAATAATAGCGGTTGTGCAACATCTTCAAATGCAACCGTTACTGGAGATAATTTTAGTTCTGGTGAACAAAGTTATGGTAAATTTACTTACAGTGGCACTGACTTTCCGTTTTCGAGTGGTGTGGTTTTAAGTACATCGAGAGCGCATAGAACTGCCGGACCAAATATCGATTTAGTAAGTGAAGGAAGTACAAGTTGGCTTGGAGATTCAGATTTAGAACAAGCACTAACTATTGGCGGTACAATAAATGCAACCTCGTTAGAATTTGATTTTACCCCGCTTACTAGCCAAATTAGTTTTGATTATATTTTTGCTTCCGAAGAATATCACGATGCTGCACCGTGTACCTACTCTGATGGATTTGCTTTTTTATTAAAAGTAGCAGGAAGTACAACCCCTTATCAAAATTTAGCTTTAATTCCCAATACTACAATTCCTGTAAAAGTAACTTCGGTTCATCCTGATATTCCTGGGAGTTGCGTTGCAGAAAACGAAACTTATTTTGGAAGTTATAATGGTCCCACAAGTCCCATAAATTTGAATGGTCAAACTGTAAAAATGACTGCAAAATCAAACGTAATTCCCAATGTAACTTATCATATAAAACTTGTAATTGCCGACGAACAAAATTATAAATATGACTCAGCAATATTTTTAGGCGGTGGAAGTTTTAATGTAGGAACAAATCTAGGTCCTGATAGATTGGTTGCAACAAATAATCCGTTATGCAACGGCGAAACATATTTATTAACAGCAAACGAAACAGGAACAAATTCATACAAATGGTATAAAAACGGTATGCTTCAAACTGAAACTTCATCATCATACTTGGTTTCGAGTCCCGGAGTTTACAGTGTAGAAATAGTATTAGGAAATACAATTTGTACAGCTAGTGGTTCAGTTACTATTGAGTATGCAAATCCTCCTGTTTTGGCAACTCCAGTTACTTTAATTCAGTGTGATGATAATAACGATGGATATTCAATTTTTAATTTAACAAAGTTAGATTCCATCATTAAACAAAATGCTACGGGTTTAAGCGCCGTTACTTATTATCTCAATCAGTATGATGCCACCAATCAAAATAATCCAATTGTTAACCCTTCTTCTTTTGAAAATACTGCTACAAATTCGCTAGTAGCAAGAGTTACAAATTCCTACGGATGCCCATCTTATGCTACAGTTTTACTGCAAATTTCAAATAATGCTCTACCTGTTATAAATTCAATTATTAAATGTGATGACGACGGAACTTTTGATGGTATTACAATTTTAGATTTATCAACATTAGTAACGCCACAAATACTTTCTGGATTGCAAAGTGGCTTATTTGTCGAATATTATGCATCGATACATGATGCTATAACTCAGGTAAACTTACTTTCAAATAATTTTACAAATACCACTGCAAACAATCAGACTATTTATGCACGAATTATAAATGGTCCAGATTGTTATGGAATAATTCCCATACCGCTTCAAATAGTTACTTTTAATGTAACCGATTTTAGTGATCATACTGTTTATTTATGCGAAAGTAGTTCTATTAATTTATCTGTTGCATCAGGATTTAATTCTTATTTATGGTCAACAGGAGCAATTTTACCATCGATAACAACCAGTGAAACAGGAATTAAAACCGTTACAGTTACCAATTCTTATGGATGTAAAGCCACTAAAAAATTTATAGTAGTTGGCTCTAGCGAACCTTCGATTACAGTAATTGATATTTCTGGTTTTTCAGGAAACGAAAATTCAGTTTTAATAACAGTTTCGGGGTCGGGAGTTTATGAATATTCTTTAAATGGTACAAACTTTCAGGATAGTCCTTTTTTTTCTAATGTATTACTAGGCGAATATAATGTAATTGTAAGAGATAAAAATGGCTGTGGTACTGCTAGTCAAACTATTGTAGTTTTAGATTATCCAAAATTTTTTACTCCAAATGGAGATGGAATAAACGATACATGGCGCATTAAGAATTTAAATAGTAACGAAACTACTTCTATTTTTGATCGATTTGGAAAACTTATTTATACATTTAATGGAACTGATTTTGGCTGGAATGGGTTATTAAATTTTAACCAAATGCCTGCAACCGATTATTGGTTTGTAACCACTTTAGAAACTGGCAAAATTGTAAAAGGACATTTTTCATTAAAAAGATAAAAATTAGTAAATATTTATTAATTTTATAACATGAAAAAGAGTCCAATTATTTTCTTGTTAACCTTCCTGTTTTCTATATATAGTTTTGCCCAATTTAGCAAAACTCATTATTTGCCACCAATTTCAAATTCGAATAGCATCATCCCTGGAGATCAAGATATATACATTTCTACACCAAGTACTACTCCCGTAAACTTTGTTATAAAACAATTAGGTAGCACTACAATTTCTGGAACTGTTTCTCGAGATTCTCCTTATGTATTTGACACTGCTGCCAATGGAAACCCTAATCAATTTATTGTAGAAGAAAGTGCAGTAAATACAATATTATCAAATCGAGGTTATATTATAGAAGCAGAAGATGTAGTTTATGTAACTGCACGCACCATAGATACATCATTTCAGCAAGCTGGAGCAGTTGTTTCTAAAGGTTTAGCAGCACTAGGAACTGAATTTAGAATTGGAGCTTTTTTAAATACTTTAACAACTAATTATTCGAGTAGGCATTACACTTTTGTATCTATTCTTGCTACCGAAAACAATACAACTGTAAATTTTAGTAATATTAAACCAGGAGTAAGCTTGCTTAATAATGCTACTGCTGGAAATACTCCTTCGAGTATAATGTTGAATGCTGGACAAAGTTTTGTTATGGCAGTAAAAGGTCCTTCGCCTCTCGCAAATAAAGATGGTTTAGTAGGATCGTTAGTTACATCTGACAAACCCATAGCTGTAAATTGTGGTTCATTTGGCGGTACAAATGGCGAACTAGGAATTAATATTGATTTGGGTTATGATCAAATTGTGTCGGCTGAACGAACTGGTCACGAATATATTTTTGTTAAAAGTACAGGCCAAGTTAATGTGGAACGCGTTTTATTAATTGCAAATAAAGATAATACCCCAATTTATAAAAATGGAAATACTACACCTATAACAACCTTAAATGCAGGACAATATATTGCGTTTACAGGAAGCGATTTTGACTTGAATGGTGTGATGTATATAAATTCTGACAATCCTGCTACTACAACAATCGAAGAAACTTTATTTGCGTATCAGAGTGTTGGTGATGGCACTTCAGGGAGTCAAGCTAATCAACAATTATTTTTTGTTCCACCCTTGAGCTGTAAAACTCCTAAAGAAATAAATAATATTCCGTATATAGATAAAATAGGGAACATAACCTTTGATATTGGTAGAGTTACTATTACTACAAAAGTGGGATCTCCAGTTACATTCATAATTAATGGTACTAATTATACTTTAGCTGGACTAGCTGCATTAGGTGTTAATTATGTAGGACCTGTTGCTGTAACTGGTAATTCTAATTACGAATGTTATGTTATTACAGGTTTAACCGGCAATATTTCTGTTTTTTCGACAACAGAACTTTATGTTGCAGCTTATGGAACAGGAGGCGCAGCAACTTTTGGTGGCTATTATTCGGGATTTACTTTTAAACCCGAAATTTCTTTTAAACCCCTTGTGGCAACTCAATCATTTTGTATCCCAAATGTAGAGTTAAAAGTAAGTAGTGTAAATGGTTTTGATTCTTTTCAGTGGTATTCTGGTTCTACACTTATTGCAGCGCCACAAGGAACTTCAAATATCTATTTTCCTACTGTTGCAGGATATTATCACGTTTCTGCTAGTATAAATAATTGTGGTCCACCATTTATTTCTGACGATATTCCTGTAAGCAATTGTCCCACAAATCTGGATAACGATGTAGCTAATGATAATATTGATTTAGATAACGATAACGACGGAATTACAAATTGTACCGAATCATTTGGCGATTTGAATTTGAATTTGTCAAACACGGCATCTGGCATAATTACAGTTGGAAATTATTCTAATTCATACACAGGGATGGTTACAACAACTGGGATTTCTAGCACAATTCCATATACAGGCAATTCTAACGGAAATTTTGTAACCGAAGTTCCTGCAGGAAAAGGAAATTCGGTAACTTATAAACTCACATTTGCAAACCCAATATCGGTAGGAATAGAATATGTTGCAACTGCCAATGCAACTGATTTATTAAATCCTAATGCAAATTATAAAATTAATGCGCCAATAAATTCAACAATTACTGTATTAAATCCTAACAATCAACTGTTAATTGATACCAATTATGATGGAAATTATGAATCAGGAATTACGCAATTTTCATCATTTGAAATTCGATTTCGACTTAATAGTGCCGTGTCATTACCAGCAGGAACTGGAAATTTTAAATTTTTAACCTATTTATCAAACACAATTAGTTTTACCGAAGAAAATTTGTCTGATACTGCAGGCAATAAATCTGCTATGAAAATTTACGCGGTTTGTATTCCAAAGGATTCTGATAACGATGGCATAGCTGATGCTTTAGATTTAGATTCTGATAATGATGGAATTACTGACGCTATTGAGGCTCAAGGCGGATCAGCTCCGTTCATTCCTTTAACAAATAGTGATACTAATGGTGATGGAATAGATAATGCATTCGGAAACGGGTTGACACCTGCTAATACAGATACCGATTCTATTCCAGATTATTTAGATTTAGATTCTGATAATGATGGAATTTATGACCTTGTTGAATCTGGAAGTAATGCACCCGATTTAAATAATAACGGAGTGATTGACGGAACAAGTTTTGGAACTAACGGATTGGCCACAAACGTGCAAACTGCTCCAAATAGTGGCGTTTTAAACTATACAATTGCCAATACTGACGGTGGAAATGCAAACAACTATACACAACTTGATAGTGACGCCGATGGTTGTAATGATGTAATTGAAGCTGGTTTTGCCGATTCTAACAATGATGGAATTCTAGGAACGCCTGCACCTCCTACTTTTAACGCCACAACCGGAACTGTTACTAGTGGCACAGGATATACAACTCCAAATTCAAATTATATAACTGCAGCACCCATTGTGATTACTACTCCAGTTGTTGCTCAAAGTGTTTGTGAATTCAAAAATGTAACATTTACTGTAACAGCAACTTCGATAACAAGTTATCAATGGCAAGTTTCTACAAATGGTGGCAGTACTTATACTGATATTGTAAATAATTTAAACTATGCTGGAGCAACTACTACATCACTTACAATTTCAAATACTCCAGCTAGTTTTAACAATTATAAATATCGAGTGTTTTTAAATCGCAACGGAAACAGTTGTGGTAAATATTCAAACGAAGTGGTTTTGACTGTTTATCCTTTGCCTGTTATTACAACTCCTGTAAGCATCATTCAATGTGATAACGATACTGATGGTTACTCTGCTTTTAATTTAACTATCAAAAATTCAATAATATCGGCAAATTCAGCTAACGAGACGTTTACTTATTATTTAAATTCAAACGCTGCAAATACAGCTGCTGCAAATTTTTTAATTCCAAACCCGTTAACCTATACAAATACAACCCAATTTGCACAAACAGTTTATGCTCGAGTTCAAAATGCAAATGGTTGCATCAGAGTTGCTACTATAAATTTGACGGTTTCGGTACCGGGAATTCCCCCTACATTTATTATTCCAGATATCGTAGCCTGCGACGATTATATAAGTGCCAGTCAAGATAATAGAGACGGGATTTCATTGTTTGATTTTACTCCAGCAGTAAATCAGATAAATAGTATTTTACTTCCAAATCCTTCAACATTTTCTGTTAGTTATTACAAGTCATACGCCGATTTGCTAGCTGAAAATGATGCTAGTGGAAACTCATTAGCAATTACTAACATTACAAACTATCGAAATGTAGGTTATCCAAATATGCAAACAATATATGTTAGGGTAAATAGTACCATCATCAACGGATGTTTTGGAAACACAAAATTTAATTTGGTTGTAGAAGCACTTCCTATAATTCACTCAGTTGGAACTAACGAAATAATTAGAAATTGTGATGATGATCAAATTGATACAAATACTCACAATTTTGATACTTCGGCTATAAATGCAGCTATTTTGCAAGGACAGACTAATAAAACTATCACTTTTACCGATCAATCGGGTACCGTTTATTTAAATGCATTGCCTAATCCTTTTGCAGTAAGTGGTTCTCAAATTATTTCAGTTCGTTTACAAAATAATTCTCAAAAAAACTGTTATATCGACGGTAGTTTTAAATTTATTGTCGACGATTTACCCCAAGCAACTAGTTTGCCACCAGCACAATTAACTATTTGTGACGACGAACAAGACCCAGCAAACCAAGATGGAAAATATAATTTTGATACTACTACCATTCAAAATGATATTTTGCAAGGGCAAACTGGCATGAAAGTAACCTATACTTTACAAAACGGTACAATATATACCAATGCACTGCCAAATCCTTTTAATACTGCTACTCAAGATGTAGCTGTTACTGTTTCAAATTTGATTAATTCAATTTGTACTGCAACTACCACGCTCCATTTTATTGTATATCCTATTCCTAAAATCGATTTAAATACAAACGGATTGTCAAATCAATTGGTTTGCTCAAACATACCAACGTTTGCAGTAACTATTGATGCAGGAATTAATGATGGTTCGCCACAATCGAACTATACTTATCAATGGTTTTTAGATACAAATTTGACGACTCCTATAGCTACTACCTACTCGATAAATGTAAGTGTAGCAGGAACGTATACTGTTAAAGTTTTTAATACTTTTGGTTGCCCAAGTATAAGAATCATTCAAGTTACAGCGTCAGATATTGCACATATCCAAAACATTGAAGTGGTAGATTTGACCGATATCAATTCGGTTGTAATTACTGTAACAGGAACGGGAGACTATGTTTATAGCATTCAAGAACCCTATGGACCCTATCAAACAACTGGTGTATTCGAAAATTTACAGATGGGAGTTTATACCGTCTACATAAAAGATTTAAAAGGTTGTGGCACTGTGCAACAAGAAATATCAGTGCTGGGAGCTCCTCAATTTTTTACACCAAACGGAGACGGATTTAATGATACTTGGAATATTAGAGGCGTAAAAGGGATTGCTAAAAATTATCATACCGAGTCTGTAATTCAGATTTTTGACCGTTACGGAAAATTAATCAAGCAAATTACACCTCTTGGCGATGGCTGGGACGGGACTATCGATGGTAAACTTGCACCATCGGACGATTATTGGTATTCGATAAAATTTGACGATGGTCGAAGTGCCAAAGGACATTTTAGCTTAAAACGATAATGCTGATTTAATGATGAAATTATTTGAATTTATTATTATAGTCTTTATAAAATTCAACATCAATTAAAAGAGTTGCAGTAAGAGATAATGTACTTGTTTATCAATTTTTATCAGGACATTTATTTGTAAAAACTGTGTTAACTGAAATTGCTTGAAAATTCTATTGAGAAAAAGCGCAGAATAGAAAATAAGTAATAACTTTGTAGTCACTAATATAAAAGTTATGGATATTTCAGTTATACCAATTGGCAACTCAAAAGGAATTCGTCTATCGAAAACCTTATTAGAAAAATATAATATTACTGATAAAGTAGAATTGATTCTTGAAAAAGACTATATTATATTAAAACCAAAATCTGAACCGAGAAACGGTTGGGAAAAGGCTTTCAAAAAAATGCATGAAGATGGCGATGATAATTTGCTCATTAATGATGTTTTTGAAGACGAAAATCTTGAAGAATGGATTTAATGCAATATCAAATCGTACTTGTTAATCTAGACCCAACAATTGGAAGTGAAATGAAAAAGACTAGTCCATCGGTAATAATTTCACCAAATGAGATGAACAAGTTTTTGCAAACAATTGTAATCGCTCCAATGACAAGTAGTTCTAAATCGTATCCAACTAGAATCGAAGCAAATCATAACAATATGAAAGGTTGGATAGTATTAGACCAAATTCGAACTATTGACAGACAAAGAATAATAAAAATTTTGGGAAATCTCACAGAGAAAGAAATTCTGAAAGTAAAAATAATTTTGAAAGAAACATTTGTAGATTAATTGCAACTTCAATTAACAGTAGTTTCAAGAAATTGCGAATTTTGTTGTGACTTCATGTTCACATTTCGCAAGAAATATTATCTTAGTGGAAAAAA
>JANXVF010000059.1 GCA_025351785.1 Flavobacterium sp. | reverse complement strand
AATGATTTAAAAAGTTATTATGTTAAAATTGTTTTGATATTGATTGTGGGCACGGATTGTAAATCCGCGCTATCCGGTAGTGGTAAATTAATCGACATAGAAGGTTTTAAAACTGGAAGTTTAGTTCAAGACAAATATGATTAAA
The DNA here is from genome assembly GCA_025351785.1 of Flavobacterium sp. Lineage (GTDB taxonomy): Bacteria > Bacteroidota > Bacteroidia > Flavobacteriales > Flavobacteriaceae > Flavobacterium. The sequence continues at coordinate 75,892 of JANXVF010000059.1, read as the reverse complement.
ATTTGTATGCATACAACACTACTGATGTTTTTAATGATTTACCAGAGAATACGGCTAATACTTATGGAGGTTTTTATTTTAAAAAAATAAATGGACAATGGCAGATGCAAAGTCAAAGATATCACTATGATTTGCGACCTTTAAACAGTTTGGAAAATCTTGGAAGAAACCTATTAACAATATTAGGAAGTCCTTCACCACCTATAAATGGTATGATTTCAACACCTATGGGTTTAATGCCTACATATCAAAGTTTTATACCATATTAGATTAATATTAAATATTAAAAAAATGAAAAATCTATTATTTATTATGCTGTCGTTATTATTCTTTTGTTGTTCGGATACTGGATGGAATTGTGATTTAGGCAATGGCTATGCTTATCTCAATTCAGGTGGTGCAATGGATGTAGATGTATACAAAGGTAATGCAATAACTTATAAAAGTTTATTTGATGATCCTGTTGTATTCCCTTCAATTGATGATTATAAATTTAACTCAGATTTTATAGTTTGTAAACAAAATTATGATAAAAAATTAACTTCGGAATTATTACAATCATCTTTTGAGTTTAGGTTTAATAATATCAATTATAAAAAGGGTAATAAAAAATACTTTGGAATTATTAGTTATATCAAAGAATATAAAAATGATACTGTTTTTTATAATGATTTAAAAAAATTAAATAACATCGGTAATATTGGTTTTACTAAATCAATTGCAGATAGTGTAATTAAAAATAATAATTTATTCTTAAAAATGGAAAAGCAAATAATAAATTATTACATAATTGATAAGACCAAAAACAAAAGATATTTAGTATTATCGAAAATTCAATTTCAAAAGATATTTTTGAATTTAAAGATACCAGATTCGTTAAAAGTTTGATAAGAATTTGCAAGGTGCCGTAACTGGATTAATAGTTGCTGGGTTACACAATATTACTATTATTTGTGCGTTATAACATAAATAATAACATTGCTTATGCATTATAAATACTTTAACTCTTAAATTATGTAATTATGTCAAATGTTAGTATTTATGAAAAAAAATGGTTAGATTTAGTTTTTGAAGGTAAAAACAAGGAATACGGAGCTTATAAATTGCGTCAAAATTATTTGCGAACAACTGCACAAGCATTTGTATTTGGTGTTGTGTTACTTTCAAGTTTTATTTTTTTATTGAGTTCATTCAAAAGAAAAATTGAACTAGTTCCTGCAAAGTATTTAAAAGAAACTATAATTAAATTACATACTTACAAACCTCCAGTTACGAACACTAGAAATTTAAAACAGCAGTCTCAAAAACAGATTAAAACCGAAATTAAAATTCCTATAAATCATAATTTTGTTGCTGTAAAACCAGAAGATGTTTTACAACAACCGACTGAATTAGAAATTCCTAAAAATTCATTACCAGAAAATGGAATATCAACCGCAGGAATACCTTCGATTCTGCCAAAAACAACTAGAGGAAATGAAGCTTCTGTAGTTATCGAAAAACCAAAAGATACTAGTGTTAAAAAGAGTTTTGAGCTCGACAGACAACCTAGTTTTGCCGGTGGCATTAAAAATTTTTATGAATATATTGGATCTCATTTTGATAGAAGTAATCTAGATGAAGATACTTCTGTTAGAGTTTTGGTTACTTTTGTAATAGAAAAAGACGGTTCAATGAGTGACATAAAAGTTGTCGCCAAGACAAATCAGATTATAGATAATGAAGCCGTTAGAGTATTAAAATCGATTAAAACAAAATGGACGCCGGGCATCAAAGATGGAGAATCTGTTAGAACTCAATTTACTCAACCCATAATCATAAAAGTTTAGTTAACAATTTTTAAATTCAAATTTTTAAACCTCTCAGTTTTAATTAGCTTTGAGGTTTATTTTTGAATACTTTTAAAATTTAATTTCAAATCATGCAAAATTTTACACAACAAGAAAAAATTAAATTGCTTCTTAGTTTTCCGGTTATAGTTGCTGCATTAGGATATTTTGTAGATATATATGATTTACTTCTTTTTGGAATAGTTAGAGTGCCCAGTTTAAATGACATGCACATAAATCCTGATGTTGCAGGTACTATAATTATAAATTATCAAATGGTAGGATTGCTTTTAGGAGGAATTTTATGGGGAATTTTAGGAGATAAAAAAGGTCGTTTATCTGTTTTGTTTGGATCAATTCTTGTTTATTCAGCAGCTAATATTGCCTGCGGATTTCTACCACAAATTAATATTGGTGATAAAGTAATGCTTTATGCAGTTTTGCGATTTATTGCTGGATTTGGACTTGCAGGCGAACTGGGTGCAGGAATTACTTTAGTGTCAGAGAGTTTGCCTAAAGAATTGCGCGCCTTGGGAACATCAATGGTTGCTGGTTTTGGAATTCTTGGAGCTGTTGTTGCAGAACTTACAGTAGAATTAGCTGGAAACTGGACAACGGCATATTTCATAGGTGGATTTTTAGGTTTAACGCTTCTATTTTTAAGAGTTAGTGTGTCTGAAAGCACAATTTTTAAAGTTGTAAAAGCAAATTCAACCGTCGAAAGAGGAAATTTTATTTCTTTTTTTACCAATAGAAAACGATTTTTTAGATATTTAAAATGCATCTCTATCGGTTTACCGATTTGGTTTTGTATCGGAATTTTAATATTTATGGCAAATCAGTTTGCACCAGAAATGGGCATAAAATCTATTAATCCTGGCAAAGCTATTTTGTGGACGTATCTTTTTGCAGCTTTAGGCGATTTTAGTAGTGGCTTTATTGCTCAAAAATTGAAATCTCGAAAAAAAACTATGGCTTATTTTCTCTTTTTCACTATTGTTGGTGTTGTTTTACTATTATTTAGCGGTACAAATTCTGAAAATAAATACTACTTTTTCTGTGCTTGGATAGGACTTGGGACAGGTTTTTGGGCACTTTTTATTACACTTGCAGCCGAACAATTTGGTACAAACTTAAGAAGCACAGCCACAACAACTATTCCTAATATTGTAAGAGGAATGGTTCCTGTAATGCTCTTTGCTTTTGATTATTTTAAAAAAAATACCTCTGTAATAAATGCTGCAGCTATAGTTGCTATTGTTGTTTTTGGAGCATCAATATATTCTGTTTTTACAATCGAAGAGACGCATCACAAAGATTTGGACTTTTTAGATTGATTTAAAAAATTGTTTGGCTTTGGTCTAAAATGTATATTTTAAAACCACATAGATCCATAGATTATGCTATTGAATAAGAAGTTTTTAGAAATATATTTTTCCATATAGTTATCAATTCTTTATATAGAAGCTCTTTTGTAGGTTATATTTTCTATATTTCAGATGTTTAAATTTATTTATTAGACTTATACCAATTGTTTTAATTGAATGAACTTTTTAATCTATTAATTTTTATTTGTAAATGTTCAATCAATAATTGGTAACGACCTAATATCAAAATATCTTCATCAAATGCAGTTAAATCTATTAGTTCATTAATCTTTTCAATTTGTAAAAATAATTTTTTCTCGGCATCTATTGGATTTTTTTGAGCAATCAAATCGAGTATTATCTGAAAATCTTTTTGCAATTGCTCTTCATTAATTAAATCCATATTTAAATTTTATTGTTCAAATTCTTTTCTGCCTCGCAAAATATCTTCAAAAGTTGCACATTTTACAAATTCTTGTTGATCTTCAAAAATAATGGGTAGGTAAATGGTATCTACTTGAGATAAATCCTCTTTTAGATAAAAAGCAATATCATCTATAAAATAAAACCATTCTGTATCATATTGAACTTTATGTATAGATGCCTCTTTTAATATTATTTTTTCGAGTAAAGGTTTCATTAAAATTTAATAGGCTAATAGTTCTAAAAGTCCTGCTGCAAAACGGACTTTTGGTAAAAATTGATCTTCTAAAGCTTTAACAAACGGTATAGCACTTTCTAAACTTCCAATACGTTTTACAGGAGCATCAAGATATTCAAAGCAATGTTCCATTATAAGTGCCGAAATATCACTCGAAATCCCACCAAACAATGTGTCTTCTTGCAAAATAATACAGCGTCCTGTTTTTTTAACTGATTCAAAAATAGCAACAGTATCTAATGGTTGCAAGGTTCTTAAGTCTAATAAATCAGCTTTTATTTCAGGATGTTTTGATAAGGTTTCTAATGCCCAGTGAACTGCTGCTCCAAACGAAATTATGGTTACATCGTTTCCTTCTTTTATCAATGATGCTTTCCCAAACGGAATGGTGTAATAATCTTTTGGAACCTCTTGATAAACACTTCTGTAAAGTTGTTTGTGCTCGAAAAACAAAACCGGATTTGGATCGTTTATTGCGGTGTTTAACAATCCTTTTATATCATAAGGAAAAGCCGGATAAACCACTTTTAATCCGGGAGTTTTTGTAAACCAAGCCTCATTAGTTTGAGAATGAAAAGGTCCAGCTTGTGTGCCACCACCACAAGGCATTCGTATTACAACATCTGCATTTTCTTGCCAGCGATAATGTGATTTTGCTAACAAATTTACCACGGGATTAAAACCCGTCGAGACAAAATCGGCAAACTGCATTTCTACAATGGCTTTTTGTCCGTTTATAGATAATCCCATTGCGGCTGACACAATTGCGCTTTCGCAAATAGGTGTATTCCTAACTCTTTCCTTGCCAAATTGAGTTACAAAACCCTCTGTAATTTTGAAAGCACCGCCATATTCTGCAATGTCTTGACCCATAATTACTAAATTTTCATGACGTTCCATCGATTGTCTTAAACTTTGAGTTATAGCATCGACAACTCTGCAGTTTTCGACTTCATCAGTTGGTTTTATATCTTCAAATTCATAGGGTTTATAAACATCATTTAACTCTTCGTTCAAATTTGCAATAATATCCTGTTGCCCTTGAGTAATTGCCCAATGTTCATCAATTTCTGCTTTTATTTTTGATTTGAATGTTATGTCTAATTCTTCTGATAAAACTCCAACCGAAAGTAAATAGTCTTTAAAATTTGATATTGGGTCTTTGCTTGCCCATTGATCCATTAATTCTTGAGGTACATATTTAGTCCCGCTAGCTTCCTCATGACCACGCATTCTAAACGTTTTAAATTCTAATAAAATGGGTCTCGGATTTTGAGTTATAGATGCTTTCAAATCGACAATTTTGTTATACACATCCAGGATATTATTCCCATCAATAATATAACTTTCAATTCCATAACCAGAGCCTTTATCGGCTAGATTTTCGCAACGATATTGCTCATTTGTGGGAGTTGAAAGTCCGTAACCATTATTTTCTATTACAAACAAAACAGGTAAATCCCAAACTGCAGCAATGTTTAACGCTTCGTGAAAATCGCCCTCACTTGTCGCGCCTTCTCCTGTAAAAACAGCAGTTATTTTACCGTTTTTTTTAAGTTTATTTGCCAGCGCAATTCCATCTGCAACTCCAAGTTGTGGGCCTAGATGCGAAATCATACCTATAATTTTATACTCTTGTGTGCCAAAATGAAAACTTCTATCTCGACCTTTTGTAAAGCCAGTTGCTTTTCCCTGCCATTGCGAAAATAAACGATGTAACGGAATATCTCGTGAAGTAAAAACTCCTAAATTTCGATGCATTGGAAGAATGTATTCATCATTATCAAATGCTGCAGTTATTCCTACAGAAATTGCTTCTTGTCCTATCCCTGAAAACCACTTAGAAATTTTTCCTTGACGCAAAAGGATTAGCATTTTTTCTTCTATCAGTCTAGGTTTTAATAGCTTTTTATATAAATCTAATAATACAATATTGGACAATTCTTTGCGGTCAAAATTCATCTTGTTGGGTATCTTTTTTTATAAATCAAAAGTATAAAATTAGATTGATTGTAAAGAGTATATCTACTGAAATTTCTTCTAAAATGATGTTAAATATTAACATTTTTAAATAGTTGGTCGATAAAACAAAAGAAAAAAAAGTGATTAGAAAAAGAAAAACCGCTCGAAAGCAGTTTAAAAAAAAGTGGCAAGCGACCTACATCGCACCGCTCAACCACATACCTTTGCTATGTTCCCATCCTGGAGGATTTTGCAGGAGCTGGTCGTGTAGGACTTGCCGTTGCAAAGATACATTCTTTTTGTATTTTTGCAAGTGTTATTAAGGAATTAAATACATTTGTATTCTGAAAAAAACAAGAAATCTACAATGAAAAAATATAATCTATTCACATTCATTTTATTAGCAATCTTATTTGTAAGTTGTAATGATACTAAAAATTATTTCAGCATAAATCCAAAAAAAATAAAATCGTACTACAAGTTAAATGATGTGATTGAGCTAGAAATATTAAATCCAGAAAACAAAGAAATAGATAGTATTTCATATACATTAAATGAAAAAAAAATAGGTTCAACTAAAGAATCTGGAACTTTTTCATACAATTTAAAAATTGAAAAACTTGGAATTCAAAATATTATAGCTTCTGTTTATTTTGATGGCAAAACTCAAATTGATTCAACAAGTATAGAAATTGTATCTGGTTTTGAACCCAAACTTTTGACTTATGATCTAGTAAATACATATCCACACGACACAAATTCGTTTACCGAAGGTTTAGAGTTTTATAAAGATACATTATATGAAAGTACTGGTTTAAATAAAAAATCATTCTTAAAAAAATATGATTACAAAACGGGCAAAATATATAAGCAAGTAAATCTTGATTCGATTTATTTTGGTGAAGGAATTACAATTATAAAGGATAAAATATATATGCTGACTTGGCAAAATCAAGTTGGGTTTATTTATAATTCAAACTCACTTGCACAGGAAAAAACATTCAATTTTGACAAAAAAATTGAGGGTTGGGGCATGACAAATGACGGAACAAATATTTATCAAACTGATGGAACAGAGAAAATTTGGACTATGAATCCTGATACCCAAAAAATGACCAATTTTATTAATGTATACTCTGGAAAAACAAAAATTGACAGTTTAAACGAGCTTTCATACATCAATGGGAAATTGTTTGCAAATATTTGGCAAAAAAATGCAGTTGCTATAATAAACCCTCAAACTGGATCTGTAGAAGGAATTTTAAACTTTGCTGCTTTAGAAAAAAAAGTTACAAAGCTTCAAAATAAAGATGTTTTAAATGGTATTGCGTACAATCCAAAAACTAAAACAATTTTTATAACAGGCAAAAACTGGGATAAATTATTTGAAATTAGAGTTAACGGATTTTAGGAAAAAACAATGTTGATCTTTTAATTTATTTATTTTGGTAATATTTGCAAAGTATTTTTATCAAACTGCTACGTCATATTCGCGTAAAGCTTCATTTAACGATGTTTTCAAATCAGTAGACGGTTTTCGAGTTCCTATAATTAAAGCACAAGGAACTTGATAATTGCCAGATGCAAATTCTTTAGTATAACTTCCAGGAATTACAACAGAACGAGCTGGTACAAATCCTTTATATTCAACTGGTTTCTCTCCAGTTACATCAATAATTTTTGTAGAGGCTGTTAGGCAAACATTGGCTCCAAGCACCGCTTCTTTTTCGACACGAACTCCTTCAACAACTATACATCTCGAACCTATAAATGCTCCATCTTCAATAATTACTGGTGCAGCCTGAAGTGGTTCTAAAACGCCACCAATTCCTACTCCACCAGAAAGATGCACGTTTTTGCCTATTTGAGCACAACTTCCTACTGTCGCCCAAGTATCTACCATGGTTCCTTCGTCTACATAAGCTCCAATATTTACATAACTGGGCATCAAAATTACTCCTTTTGAAATGAAAGAACCATATCGAGCAACAGCTGGAGGAACCACTCGTATTCCTTTTGCAGCATAGCCAGTTTTAAGTAACATTTTATCATGATATTCAAAAATACCACTTTCTAGAGTTTCCATTTTTTGAATAGGGAAATATAAAACTACGGCTTTTTTAATCCATTCGTTTACTTGCCATTCTCCAGATTCTGTCATTGATGCTACTCTTATTTTTCCTGAATCTAATAACGAAATGACTTCTCTGATTGCTTCAAGTGTAGATGCATCTTTTAATAATTCTTTGTTGTCCCAAGCTTTTTCGATTGTGAATTGTAAGTTTTGCATCAGTGTGTTTTTTGCACAAATATAATTTCTTTTTTTTGCTATTGATAATTTTATTTAAGGTCAAATCTGTAACTATATATAAATTTAATAACCCGCTTATTTTTTTTTAAAATTCAAATCATTAACACATCAACAAATTTATTTTAAGAATTAAATTACTTTTGTTAAATATTAGAACACAATTGAAAAAACTTCAAACAAATAAATATCCAATTCTAGTTCAATGCCTTTTAAGTATTGCATTAGTAATTATTGTTTCAACAATTTGTTTTTTATCTTCAAAATTCATCGACTACAGGATTACAGCACTGATTTTATTGATGACAGTCTCGTTAATAGCGATGCTTTTTGATATTATACCCGTTTTGATAACTGCGGTTTTAAGCGGGCTGATTTTGAATTTCTTCTTTATAAATCCTCTTTTTACTTTTCATATAAAGAGTTCTGAGGATATTTTACTTTTTTTGATTTACATAATTATTGCATTGGTTAATGCCGTATTAACATTTAAAATAAAAGAAGCTGAAAATAAAGCTAGAGATAAAGAAGAAAAAGAAAAAACGATAAAACTTTATAATACTTTACTTAATTCACTTTCTCACGAACTTCGTACACCAATAGCAACAATTATTAGTGCAGTAGATACTTTAAAAGATACCAAAATTAAATTATCCCAGATAAATCGAACAGAATTATTAGATGAAATTGATAAAGCAAGTATTCGATTGAATAGGCAGGTGGAAAATTTGTTGAATATGAGTCGACTAGAAACAGGAATGTTAAAGCTGAAACAAGATTGGTGTGATGTAAACGAAATTATATTTAGTGTTATTCAAAAAATTTTACCTCTAAAAAATAATCATGAAATTAGTTTTATACCCGATGAAAAACTACCATTTTTCAAATTAGATTCTGGATTAATAGTAGAAATTATCCAAAATTTAATAACAAATGCAATACTCTATACTCCTAAAAATACGGTTATAAAAATCGAGGTACAACATGAATTTAATAGTTGTATTATTTCTATTTCAGACAACGGAAATGGTATTCCAGAAAATGAAATACAATATGTTTTTGATAAATTTTATCGTTTGCCAAACTCAAAAACAGGCGGTAGCGGTATAGGATTGTCAATAGTAAAAGGTTTTGTAGAAGCTCATAATGGGACTATAAAATTAATTAATTTGCAAAACTCGGGTGCTAATTTTAGAATTGAAATACCTACACAAACATCCTTTGTAAACAATTTAAAAAATGAATAAAGCTGAAATATTAGTAATTGATGACGAAGCGGCAATACGAAAATTGTTAGAAATAACTTTACAAAGTAACGATTACAAAGTTTGGCTAGCTGAAACTGGGAAAGAAGGTGTTTTGATGGCTGTAAATCATCCTCCTGAATTAATTTTACTAGACATAGGCTTGCCAGACAAAAGTGGTCACGAAATTTTAAAAGAATTGCGAACCTGGTTTAACAAAGCAATAATAATCTTATCGGTTCAAAATAGCGAAGAAGATATTGTGAAAGCATTAGACAATGGAGCAACTGATTATTTAACCAAACCTTTTAGAAATGCCGAACTTTTAGCTAGAATTCGTTCAGTAATCAAACGATATCAAACAAACGAAAATTGCTCTGTAATTAGTTGTGGAAATTTGCAAATTGATTTTGGAGCTAGAACAATAAAAAAAAATGAAGAATTACTTAAATTAACTTCAACAGAATATAACTTATTGGCGTTATTAATGAAAAATGAAGGACGGGTTTTAACACATCAATACGTTCTAAAAGAAATTTGGGGTTTAAGCTATCAAACAGAAACACAATATTTAAGAGTATTTATAGGATCATTGCGAAAAAAAATTGAAGATAATCCTAATCAGCCTAAACATATTATTACAGAAAGCGGTGTAGGGTATCGTTTTACTTAATCTTTATAAAATCTTTATAAAATCTTTATATTTAGTAACTACATCTTTATAAACTACACACATCATTTTATTGACCTTTGCAACATCAATTTTTTAATAAAATTATGTTATGAATACAATAAAAACTACACTAACAAATAAGGTTACATTAGGATCACTATTGATCGCACTTGGCATTATTTATGGCGATATTGGCACAAGTCCACTTTATGTTTTTAAAGCTATAATTGGTACTAGAGACATTAACATGATGTTAGTTTATGGTGGTGTATCTTGTGTTTTTTGGACATTAGTTTTTCAAACAACTGTAAAATATATTTGGCTCACGCTTCGAGCTGATAATCATGGCGAAGGTGGAATTTTTTCACTTTATGCACTTGTAAAAAGGTACGGAAAAAAACTCGTTATACCCACTATTTTAGGAGCTACAACCTTGCTAGCAGATGGAATTATTACTCCACCAATTTCAGTTTCTTCGGCAATTGAAGGTTTGAGCATGGTTAAAGGTTTTGAAAATACAATAATTCCGGGTAACTTTTTAACAGTAGGAATCGTTGTTGCAATCATTTCATTACTATTCTTTTTTCAACGATTTGGAACACAAGTTATAGGGAAAGCATTTGGACCAATTATGACTGTTTGGTTTACTATGTTATTACTATTTGGTGTAAACGAAATTTTACAACACACTGATATAATAAACGCTCTAAATCCTTATTATGCCTATGATTTATTAGTCAATTATCCCAAAGGATTTTGGCTTCTTGGTGCTGTTTTTTTATGTACTACTGGAGCTGAAGCATTATATTCTGACTTAGGTCATTGTGGCATCAAGAATATTCGCTTTACTTGGATATATGTAAAAATAAGTTTAGTTGTTGCTTATTTAGGTCAAGCGGCGTGGCTTATGCATCAGGGTAAAACACTTTTAAACGGAAGAAATCCTTTTTTTGAAATAATTCCGACTTGGTTTTTATTACCTAGTATTATAATTTCTACTCTAGCAACGATTATAGCTTCACAAGCATTGATTAGTGGTAGCTTTACACTTATAAGCGAGGCAATGAACTTGAATTTTTGGCCTAGAGTAACTGTCAGACAACCCAGTGATAGTAAAGGTCAAATTTATATTCCTAGTATCAACTCAATACTATGGTTTGGCTGTGTTTTGATGATGGTTTACTTCAAAGAAAGTGCTCATATGGAAGCCGCCTACGGATTTTCTATCACCATTACAATGATGATGACTTCTTTGTTATTAAGTTATTTTATTTACTACAAATTAAAATGGAGCAAGATATATGTGCTACTTTTTTTAGTAGTTTTTGGTACTATAGAACTAGCTTTCTTTGTTGCAAATGTGGCTAAAATTAAAGAACGTTGGATGTTTTTATTTTTCGAATTATTCATCTTCTTGGTAATGTACATTTGGTATTATGCTCGAAAAATTAATAATCGTTTCACAAAATTTGTTGAACTAGGAAAATACAGTGAGAAATTATCAGAATTAAGTCAAGACGATGCTATTCCAAAATTTGCTACTCATTTAATTTATTTATCAAAAGCTGATAGAAGACACGAAATTGAAGAAAAAATAGTAAAATCGATATTTTCAAAAAAGCCAAAAAGAGCTGATGTGTATTGGTTTTTACATATCAACCGTACAAGTGAACCCTACACGCTATCATATGATGTTTCAGAATTAGTTGACGATAAAGTAATTAAAATAAATATAAATGTAGGTTTTAGAATTCAACCCAAAACTGAGCTTTATTTCAAAAATATAGTGAAAGAATTGGTGGCTAACAAAGAATTGAATTTACATATCAGACCAGATGGATCTAGTAAATATAATATTGAACCTGATTTTAAATTTGTTGTTATCGAGAAATTTTTATCAATCGAAAACGAATTTGCATTGCGTGAAGGACTATTATTAAACGGATATTTCTTTTTGAAACGTCTAGGTGTAAGCGATGAAAAAGCATTTGGTTTAGAAAAATCTGATGTCGAAATAGAACAAATTCCATTGGTTTACCAACCTATGACAAACGTAAAGTTGGATCGAGAAAATAGATAAAAATGAAAACAGATTCATCATTTATATTATACAACAAATATTTCAATCTTAAAAACCGTATTATTGTAATCGAATTTAAAAATCATTTATTACTCACAGGAAAATTTATTGGATTTTTCAGAGGGAATAAAACCTACATTTCTAGATGGCATTTTGTAAATCCAGATGTATGTTTGGGGATAGATAATTTTGGTTTTTTAGTGGGAGAAATAATTTATCATAAAAACATTTTTAAAATAAAATTTTTAGAAGACAACTCAATTATGAACTTTAACTAATACTATGAAAACAAATTTTTTTACACTTTTATTTATTTTTACAATTTATTTGGCTCACGCCCAACAAGAAAAAAAAACAGACTCATTGGCTGAAAAGATACCCTTTGATGGCATGGATATGAGTTGGCAAAACGGTTCAGATAGACGAACATCGCCTCCAGTTTTAACTTCAAAATATTTCACTGGCAACATTATGGTTGATGTAAATTACACACATTCATTCAACAATCCAAACGATAATACAGTAGTAGGCTCAACTGCATTGGCCAGAAATAATGAAATTCAACTTTCGAGCGCAAATTTAGGTGGCGAATTTAATTATGAAGGAGCAAGAGCTAAAATAATGATGCAATTTGGAACTCGGTCGACTGTAATTCCAAGAAACGATTTTAGCGTTTACAAAGGTCAGTATCAGCTGGATAATGCATATCGATATTTATCTGAAGCCTATGCTGGTTATCATTTCAAAAAATGGTATGGTATCAATGTTGATGCAGGTATGTTTATGTCATATATTGGTTTAAACTCTTACTATCAAGTTGAAAACTGGGAATATCAGGCATCATTTACTTCGGATAATACACCGTGGTTTTTTAATGGAGTGCGTATTCAAATATTTCCAACAAAAAAATTAAAAATCGAAGGTTGGTTAATTAATGGTTGGCAAAGTTATGGGAGATTTAATAATATGCCAGGAGTTGGCGGAAATATTACGTATTGCCCAAACGAATCAGTCAAGCTTATTTCAAATGACTATTATGGTAAAGATGCAGCAGGAATTCCGGATCGAATTCGATTTCACTCAGATAATAGTTTGTTAGTTCGTTATTTTAATAATCCAAAATCCAAAGGAATTTCTAAGGCAGCATTTTCATCAACTTTTGATGTAGGTTTTGAAAGTGGTAGTGGTGTTAGTGGTTTTAAAGAAAATACAGATAGTCCCGCACAATATTTTTTAAGTGGAATGGTATATAATAGAATTTGGTTTAATAACAATAAAGAAGCTTGGACTATTGGTGGAGGAATCATGACAAATCCTGGTCGCTATTTAGTTCTTTATCCTACAGGACAAGCAAGTCCTTTACCCGATCCTAATAATCCAACTCAAACTGCAGGAACTTATCCTTTTTCTGCTAATCCTGGCGATAAATTTACAGGTTGGGACTGTTCGACAGGATTCGATTTTATGCCAAATCAGAGTATCACTTTCAGAGTAGAATTAGTTCACAGAGAAGCCAATGTTCCTTATTTTGCGGGTTCAGGTGGTGTAACTTCACCAAACGGATATACAACTACTCCACTTCCGCCAGATTGGCGACCAGACTTAGTAAAAGTAGAAAACAGACTTGTGTTTGCCATTTTATTTAGAATTTAATTTAAAAAAAAATAAAATATAGACCTTATAAAAACCTTACTTAAAATGTGTGTTGAAGATCAAATTCAAAATTATATAAATACACAATCCCAGATTAAGAGTATCGAATTGCAAATATTGCATATACGCATACTTTCACTTTCTCCAGATTGTAAATTGTGGTATTTATCAGGAATTGATAATCAGGGCAAAATTGTTTCAAATCCAAATATTGGTTACGGTATCCAAATGAAAAAATATGCAAACGGAATGAACAAAGAGTTTTACAGGATAGGATTGAGTGCAAATACATCAGGAATTTCTATTTACATCCTTGGAATTTTAGATAAAAATTATTTAATACAAAAATACAGCAAAACCATCGGAAAAGCATCAATAACCGGTTATTGCATAAAGTTTAAAACATTACAAAATATTAACCTTGATGTTCTAGAAGATGCTATTAAATATGGATTTCAATTAATCTGAAGTGATTAATAAACCTTCAATCAAAATAATTCGTAAGTTAAATTAAAACATGAAAAGTAATATTGCCTTACTCCTATTAATATTAACAGCTTCTTCTTGTAGCGTTCAAAAATTTAAAAATGTATCTTATTTAGAAAGCGACTCTAAAGATGAAAACCCAACGCTCAATATTTTTAAACCCCTAAATAAAAAGACAAATAATCCTGTTTTAATTTTTGTTCATGGTGGCAACTGGAACAAAGGCGATAAAAAACTGTATGGCTTTTTAGGTCGAAACTTTGCAAAAAAAGGAGTTACAACTGTAGTTGTAGGCTACACATTAAGCCCTAAAACTAATTATGACGGTATGGCAATTCAAGTTGCAAAAGCAATTCAATGGACTAAAGAAAATTGTGCTACATACAACGGAAATCCAAATAAAATTTTTCTTACCGGACATTCTGCAGGCGGACATTTAGTAGCTTTAGTAGCTACAAATCCAAAATATTTAAAAGATCAATCCATTGTAAAAGGAGTTATTTTGAACGATGCCGCAGGGCTAGACATGAAACATTATCTTGAGGAATTTCATCCTACACAAACTGATGATTATATAACAACCTGGTCTGAAAATCCTAAAACCTGGCAAGATGCGTCTCCGATTTATTTTGTAAATAAAAGTAGTCCTCCTTTTTTAATCTATTTAGGAAGCAAAACCTATCCATCAATCAAGGAATCAAATGAACGATTTTTAGATAAACTTCATGAGTTTCAACCAAATGTTCAGCCTATAATTTTGAATAAGAAACATGTTCCTATGGTTACTCAATATATTTTTCCTTGGAGTAAACGATTTTCAGAAATCATTACTTTTATGAATAAAATTGCTCCTAATAAAGATTGATAGTTTTCGTTTAAATCAAATTTTTTTATTGAAATACATCCTTAATTATTTAGTGTAAAATATTTGATATTACAAATATGTAATTATCAGGGTAAATTTTGTAACATCCCATTTTATATTAAGTGTAATTTTGCTGACTAATACTAATCAATAATAAAATATTATGAAAAAAATTTATTTAGTTGCGCTTTTAACTGCTTTAGCTTTTACAGGATGTCAAAAAAAGGAAAAAGTTGATGAAACTAATATGTCGACAGATTCAATTCAAACAACTGATACAACCGCAGTAACAAAAGACAGTCAAGTTATGGATTCGACTGCAACTTCAACAACAAAAAGTGATTCATCAGATGTGTCATTACCAAATAAAATGTCAACCAAAACTACTGTTACAGAAACAGATCCTTCAAAAGGGAAATATGCATTAGCAGAAACCAAATGGAAACTTGTTGAACTTAACGGAAAGGCAGTAAAAAGTAGTACTTCTAAAGACTATTTTATCAATTTAGATTCAAAATCAGGTAAATTTGAAGCCTTTGCAGGTTGTAACGGAATTATGGGAACATTTGTAATGAAAGCATCTACTAAATTGATGTTTTCAAAAATGGCTTCTACAAAAATGGCTTGTGCAAATTCTAAAACAGAAATGGAATTTATTAAAGCTTTAGAAAAAGTAGACAATTATATGATTGAAGGAACAATGTTACATTTTCATTCAGGTAACTCTAATGCAGTTGCAAAATTTGAGGCTATAAAAAAATAAAA
The DNA here is from genome assembly GCA_025351785.1 of Flavobacterium sp. Lineage (GTDB taxonomy): Bacteria > Bacteroidota > Bacteroidia > Flavobacteriales > Flavobacteriaceae > Flavobacterium. The sequence goes on along the minus strand of JANXVF010000059.1, from coordinate 59,999 downwards.
ATACCCAAACCTACTGATAATCACAACTTAATAGGTTATTGTAATAATCCTCCCACGGGAGGATTTTTTTGTTTATATTAGTTATAAAATCTAATTGAGTTTTAATTATAAAAACATTCTAATTACTTTTACAATAAAATGGCAAGAATTATAGCAATCGATTTTGGATTAAAACGAACCGGAATTGCTGTTACCGACGAACTACAAATTATTGCATCGGGTTTAACAACAATTGCTTCTGAAACTGCAATTGATTTTTTGAAAAATTATTTTGAAAAAGAAAATGTTAGTGTATTAATAATTGGTGAACCAAAACAAATGAACGGTCAACCATCTGAAAGCACTGCGATAATAGAAAAATTTGTTTTGAAATTAAAAACAGAATTTCCAGAAATTAAAATTGACCGAGTTGATGAGCGATTTACATCTAAAATGGCAGTAAAAACTATTATTGATAGTGGACTCAAGAAGAAAAAACGCCAAAATAAAGCATTAATTGACGAAATCGCTGCAACAATAATGTTACAAGATTATTTGAATCGAAAAATGATCTGAAAATTTAAAAAACGTTTTCGCAATTCTGTTATAATCAAAACTTATTTATTCTAATAGTAGTAAATTTCAATTGTATCTTTGCAAAAAAAATCATTGCTATGGACAATTCACAAATAAAAACGCAACCAGATGTAGTGCTAATTGGCGCAGGAATAATGAGTGCAACTTTAGGAATTTTTCTAAAAGAATTAAAACCTACTATTACTATAGAAATTTACGAACGTTTAAATAAGCCAGCATTAGAAAGTTCTGATGTCTGGAATAATGCTGGTACTGGCCATGCCGCTTTTTGTGAATTAAATTACACGCCAGAAAACGAAGATAAAACTATTGAAACATCAAAAGCAATAAAAATTTCGGAACAATTTATGCTTTCAAGACAATTTTGGAGTTATTTAATTTCTGAAAGCAAATTACAATCGCCAGAAGAATTTATTCACAGTGTGCCCCATTTAAGTTTTGTTTGGGGTGAAGAAAATGTTGTATATCTCAAAAAAAGATTTGAAGCTTTGCAGAAAAATCCTCTTTTTAATGCCATGAAATTTATAAATAATTTTGATGAATTAAAAAGCATAATGCCACTAGTTATGGAAGGCAGAAGTAGCGATCAAGCAATTGCAGGAACATTTATGCCAAATGGCACTGATATAAATTTTGGAGCTTTAACAGAGAAAATGTTAGATTATTTATCGCTCCAAAATGGAGTTTCAATATTTTATAACCATGAAGTAAAAAAACTTAAACAACGTGATGATGCCTCTTGGAGAATAAAAATAAAAAATTTAGAAAATAATTTGACTCGAAAAGCATATACCAAATTTGTTTTTATTGGAGCTGGTGGTGGATCGTTATTATTATTAGAAAAAGCGTCTATAAAAGAAGGCGAAGGCTATGGCGGATTTCCTGTTTCTGGACAATGGTTAAAATGTACTAATGAAGAAGTGATACAAAAACACGATGTAAAAGTTTACGGAAAAGCAACAGTTGGCGCACCACCCATGTCGGTTCCTCATTTAGATACTAGAATCATCAACGGAAAAAAAGAATTGCTTTTTGGTCCATTTGCAGGATTCTCGACCAAATTTCTCAAAAACGGTTCATACCTTGATTTAGTAAAATCTATCGAACTGGGAAATCTTATTCCGCTTATTTCTGCTGGAATTCACAACATACCGTTAACCAAATATTTAGTAGAACAAGTTATGCTGTCACACGAAGATAGAATGGAGGCTTTAAGAGAATATTTTCCGAATGCAAAAAGCGATGATTGGGAATTATTACAAGCAGGACAACGAGTTCAGGTTATAAAAAAAGATGAAAAAGAAGGTGGAATTTTAGAATTTGGAACTGAAATAATCAATTCACATGATGGAACACTTTCTGCATTATTAGGTGCTTCGCCTGGTGCTTCTACTGCTGTGGCAATTATGTTAGATTTATTAACGCGATGTTTTCCCGAAGAATCAAAATCAGAATCGTGGACTAGCAAGTTGAAACAAATGATTCCGTCATATGGTGTGTTATTAAATGATAATCCTGAGTTATTTGATAAAATTCAAAAAAATACAAGTACAATTTTAAAACTTCATACCTAGGCAGTTTTCAAATAAATTTATAATCTATTATTGCATAAAACAATTAAAAAAATAAAAATGGGAGTATTAAATTCAATTTTTGGTTCGTCTGACCAAAACCAAAATCAGTCCAAAATTAGTTGGAATATTATAAATAATTTAGGTCAACTTAATGAAATTATAGATGTTTCGACAACCAAACCAGTTCTTATTTTTAAGCACAGCACACGTTGTAGTGTAAGCAGAATGGTTTTAAAACAATTTGAAAACGAATTTAATTTACAAGAAAAAGTTACACCCTATTTTCTTGATTTGTTGCTTCATCGCGATATTTCTAATGAAATTGCAACACGTTTTGAGGTAACGCATCAATCGCCACAATTAATTTTAATTCAAAACGGAAAATCGATTTATGATGTTTCGCACAGTGATATTCAAATTGATGATTTAAAATCAAAATTATAAATAGGATGAAATTTAAATTATATTTTTATTCAATATTTACATTTTTGATTTTAGGTTGTGGCTCAAATAAAAATCAAAATTTTTTGATTGGAACTTATACTGTAAATTCAAAACAAGGAATTAATGTAGTTGAGTTTGACTCAAAAAATAAAAAATTGGAAATTAAAAATGTGATTACTGGAGTCGAAAATCCATCTTTTGTTATCGCAAATAAAACTAAAACAATAATCATAGCTGTTGAAGAAACTGCTAGTAATAATGGTGGCAAAGTTACTTCGTTTACCTACAACAAAAAGTCGAAAAAATATTTTAAAATAAATTCATGCTACACATTTGGCGATCATCCTTGCACGGTTACTTTTAGCAAAAATGAAAAAAATATATTAGTTGGGAATTATTCTGGTGGCAATTTTGGAGTATTTCCAATTGATACAACTGGAAAACTATCTGAAAATAAACAAATTATAAAGTTTGAAGGTAACAGTGTAAATATAAACAGACAAGAAAAATCACATGTTCACTCGATAGTTTTTCATCCTACAGAAAATAAAATTTTTATAACCGATTTGGGTAGAGATGTAATAGAAATAATTCCGTTTGAAAATGATGAAAATCTTATTCTGAAAAAAGAATCTATTTCTAGTTTTTATTTACCCAAAGGTTGTGGACCAAGACATTTGATTTTTAATAAAAATGGAACAAAAGCATTCGCAACATTTGAATTGACAAATCAAGTAGGGATTTTTAACTATGTAAACAATAAGTTTACTCTAGAAAAAATAATAAATTTAACTACTGACGAAACTAAAAATGGTTCAGCAGCTGAAATTAAATTGAGTAAAGATGAGCAGTTTCTGTATGCATCAGTAAGAGGAAATGATAATTTTATCGCGGTTTTGCAACTAAAAGACGAAATTAAACTAATTGAAAAAGTTTCAACCGGTAAGTCACCAAGAAATTTTATTTTGACAGAAAACGAAGAAAATATTTTAGTGGCAAATGAGCTTTCAAACACAATTTCGGTTTATGATAGAAATAAAAAAAATGGTTTGATAACCTTAACTTCTTTACAAATTATGATTAGCAAACCTGTTTATTTTTGTCCTTTTTAATTGTTGTTTAAATCCTAAAAGTCTACTTGCACAATTTACTGATGCTATTTTCTAAATTGATTATGAATAATAATATCTTTCAATTTTAATTTTAAATCTTGACCAGCATCATAAACCATTTGCTCATTACTTGGGAAAGGAACTTCACGCTTATCAAAATATGACAAATAATTAGAATCACTAGCACGACGGTCGCCAGAATATTTTGAATAGGTATTTTCAAAAACAAATTCGCTCGCTAGCGGAAAAGTTTCAATTAATTGATTGGTTTTAAAATCTATATAATCAACTTTTGCAACTACTTGAGTTGATTTAAATTGCTTAGATTCAAAAATTTGAACTTTGATAGTTTTCAAATTATCTACCATAATTACATTACCTTTATCATCTTTAACAGGCTGTCCTGCATCGTTTAGCAACGCTTTTTTACCATCGGCAATTTGTTTTTCATTATAAAACTCTTTCTCTTTTATTTGTTCTGGAGAAATATTTATTTGTCTGAAATTGACAATTAATCCATAATCATAATCAATTCCTTTTACTTTATTGCTTTGATAAACTGTCCATTTATCATTCAAACCAAAAGTGCTAAAATCCAATAAATCGTTTTGCAAACGAACAGGAATAATCATATTTGTTTCGTTTTTGGTATATACATTTACAAAGTCAGTTCCTTTAAATTTTGCACTTTCCATCAATTGGTTTACATCTTTAAAATTTGAACTAAGTTGATTTAAATAAACTAAATCGTCATAAGCTCTTCGAAAACTCATTTTATCTTTTGTGGCTAAAAGTGCTTTTGAATTATCGTATAAATGCTTTGCAAGCGCGTTTTTACTGCTAACTATTTGATCTGTATAATCACTAAAATCAAATCGTGCATTTCGATTTTCTTTCAATAATTTTAGTGGCAATAAAGGTCTGATTTGTTCTTGACGATTGTTTAAAGCAAGATAAGCATCGTAAATTAATTCTAAATTTTTAGGATTAGAATCTTTAAACCAAGCTTCTATATTTCTTAAATCGCGCTCATTTGCTTTGGCATTTGCTTCTTCGAGCATGTAAACAAAATCTTGTTTGCCTTTAACGTCTTTTCGGTTTTTAAGGCTTTCGACAGCTGTCAAAATTGCTGTTTCATAATCTCCACTTGCAATAGATTCTCTGGTTTGTCTGACTCTACAAGATGTAATTATGAATAATACGACTAGTAAAAGAGTAATTTTTTTCATGGTATTTAGGTTTTAGATTTAAAACCAAAATTCAAATATGATGCCAAAATTTTATGATTTTTAATAAATATTTAATACTGATTATTTTAAAATAAAATTAATTTCTTACAAATGGTGGCAATAATTTACAAGATACTTCGCCAAAACCAATTCTGACCAAACTATTTTGACAATACCCTTTCATAATTACCGTATCATTGTCATTAATAAATTTACGCTCAGAACCGTCACTTAATTTCAGAGGATTTTTACCGCCCCAAGTCAATTCTAACATTGATCCAAAACTATCTTCTGTCATTCCAGAAATTGTTCCACTTCCCATCATATCTCCTGAGTTTACACGACATCCGTTACTGGTATGATGTGCCAATTGTTGCGACATAGACCAATACATATATTTAAAATTAGATTTTGAAATTAAATTTGCTTCTGCATTTTCTGGTTCTATGTAAACTTCTAAATTAATATCATAAGTATGTTTTCCTTTTTGTTGTAAATAAGGTAAGGGTGTTGGTTCTTGCTTTGGACCTTTTGCACGAAAAGGCTCTAATGCATCCATTGTTACTATCCAAGGTGAAATTGAGGATGCAAAATTTTTGGCTAAAAAAGGTCCAAGTGGTACATATTCCCATTTTTGAATATCTCTAGCACTCCAGTCGTTTAGTAAAACCATTCCAAAAATATAATCTTCTACTTCATTAATAGGAACATTTTCTCCCATAACATTCACATCTGTGGTGATAAATGCAGTTTCTAATTCAAAATCAACTAATCTTGAAGGTCCAAAAACTGGAGAGGTTTCTCCGTTTGGCAAGGTTTGACCCATTGGTCGATGAACTGGAATTCCAGAGGGAACAATGGTTGAGCTTCGTCCATGATATCCAACGGGGATATGAAGCCAATTTGGCAATAATGCATTTTCTGGATCTCTAAACATTTTGCCTACATTAGTAGCATGTTCTTTACTTGAATAAAAATCAGTATAGTCGCCAATCAGAACTGGAAGTTGCATTTCGACTTCGCTAACATTAAAAATTATAATATCCCTATGTTCGACATTATCTCTTAATATTGGACTTTTAGCATCAAAAATTTCTGATAATCTATTTCTAACTAATCGCCATGTTTTTTTTCCGTCAGAAATAAAATCGTTTAGCGTATCTTGCATAAACATATCGTCTGTTAATTCAATACCCTCAAAATAATTTAATTGTTGCAAAGCTCCCATATCTATTGCAAAATCGCCTATTCTGGTTCCTATTGTAATTACATCCTCTTTAGTAATAAAAACTCCGAATGGTATATTTTGAATAGGAAAATCGCTGTTTTCAGATACTTCAAGCCAAGATTTTTTATTAGGATCGTTCGCACTATTTGGCATAATAATATTTTGGTTAATTGTTAAAAAAAATGTAATCAAATATATCATTTTCAATTTATTTCACAAACATATTTTGTAAATTTGAAAAGTTTTAACGAAAATCTATTATAATGCTACGCGACAAAGAAATATTTGATTTAATATTAGAAGAACAAGAAAGACAAATACATGGGATTGAGCTAATTGCTTCAGAAAATTTTGTTAGCGATGATGTAATGGAAGCTGCTGGATCTTGTTTGACTAACAAATATGCCGAAGGTTACCCAGGAAAGCGATATTATGGAGGTTGTGAGGTCGTAGATGTAGTAGAGCAAATAGCAATTGATAGAGCTAAAACACTTTTTGGCGCTGCTTATGCAAATGTGCAACCTCATTCTGGCTCTCAGGCAAATACAGCTGTTTATCATGCTTGTTTAAACGTAGGCGATAAAATTTTAGGATTCGATTTATCTCATGGAGGACATTTAACACATGGATCACCAGTAAATTTTTCTGGAAGATTATACAACCCCGTTTTTTATGGTGTCGAAAAAGAAACTGGACGATTTGACTATGATAAAATTCAGGAAATTGCAACTAGAGAGCAACCCAAAATGATTATTGCGGGAGCTTCTGCATATTGCAGAGATATGGATTTTGCTAGATTTAGAAAAATAGCCGACAGTGTAAATGCGCTTTTATTGGCTGATATCTCGCACCCTTCAGGATTAATTGCAAAAGGATTGTTAAACGATCCAATTCCACATTGTCATATTGTAACAACTACTACTCACAAAACCTTGCGAGGTCCAAGAGGAGGAATGATTTTGATGGGAAAAGACTTTGAAAATCCGTTTGGGATTAAAACACCCAAAGGCGAAATAAGAATGATGTCTTCGCTTTTAGATTTGGCAGTTTTTCCCGGAAATCAAGGAGGTCCTTTGATGCATATTATTGCTGCAAAAGCAGTAGCATTTGGCGAATGTTTGACAGATGAATTTTTTAGATATTCAATGCAAGTTCAAAAAAATGCAAAAGCTATGGCAGTTGCTTTTATGAGTCGTGGTTATGATTTGATTTCTGGCGGGACAGATAATCATATGATGTTAATAGATTTAAGAAATAAAAATATTACAGGTAAAGAAGCTGAAAACGCATTAGTAAAAGCTGAAATAACAGTAAATAAAAATATGGTTCCATTTGATGATAAATCGCCTTTTGTTACCTCGGGAATCAGAATTGGCACACCAGCTATTACAACTCGTGGTTTGGTAGAGAGCGATATGGAAACAATTGTAGCATTTATAGATAGAGTTCTTTCAAATATTACTGATGAAAGTATTATTGAACAAGTTGCCTGTGAAGTAAATGAAATGATGAGTGAAAGAGCAATGTTTGTTTTTTAATTTTAAAAAATTAATAATTACAATTCATCATAAAAATAAAAATGCCTAAAAAGTTAAAAACTATTTGAGGCATTTTTTTATTATAAGAAAAGGTTAATTTATAAATTGATATTTAACAGAATATAAAAATTTAACAAATAAAATATAATATTATTGTAAATCAATCTATTTAATATTTTTAGGATGAATAATGAAATTAAATAGTTTTCTTTCTGATTGCATCTTCATATTTTTCTGATACTTTCTTCCAATTAATAATATTAAAAAAATTTTCTATATAAATTTTTCTCTTGTATTGATATCCCAAATAATAGGCATGTTCCCATAAATCTATGCCAAGTATAGGCGTGCCAGCAATTATAGCTTTTGGCATCAATGGATTATCTTGGTTTTGAGTTGATGTAATTTGAAGTTTTCCTGATTTATCAACAATTAGCCATGTCCAACCTGAGCCAAATTGCTTTGTTGTTTCATCAATAAACTTAGATTTAAAATTATCAAAGGTTTCAAAATCTTTATTTATTGCTCCCGCTAAAGTATCTTTTGGTTCGCCTACAGATTTTGGTCCTATAATTTCCCAAAATAAAGTATGATTATAATATCCTCCAAGATTATTTCGCAAGTCGGTATTTGTTAAGTCTAATTTTTTAAATAGTTCTTCAATAGGTAAATTTTCTAAATCGGTCCCTGCAATAGCTTTATTAAAATTATTTGTATATGTTAAATAATGTTTTGAGTAATGCATTTCCATAGTAAGCGCGTCAATACTTGGGGAAAGTGCGTCATAAGCATAAGGTAACTTTACCATTTCAAAAGCTCCTTTATCGGCATTTATATCATCAGGAGAACCTAAAGCAACTTTTTCTACACCAGAAGGCAATGGGACTTCGACAACTTCTTTATATTTCTTTTTATTGCAAGAAATAAAAGAAATAGAAAGCAACAAACTAAATAAAATTATAGTATAATTTTTCATTTGAAGAAATTTGTTTAGACTTAAAATTATTTTTTTTGAGCTAATTCTGAAATCAATTCGATATATTTTTCTTTGGCTTCAAATGGCGTTAAGTGACTTATTTGCATCCAAGCATTAGTTTTAAATGCATTTCTTAAATCATAAACTGGGGAAACTCGAGTATCTATAGTGCCATGATTAGCTTGTTTGTAAAAAGCATAAAGTCTTAGCGCAACATCTTGAGGTAGCGTTGCTTGAGACATCGAATTTGCAATTTCGACAGCTTCGTCAAACCGAGTATCTAAATCCTTATTTTGCATTTATTTTATTGCAATTATAGTTTTACCACCTACTGCTACTTGATTCAAACTTACATCAATTTTAGTTCCTAAAGGTAAATATAAATCAACTCTTGAACCAAATTTTATAAATCCTGCATCTTCACCTTGAACAACTTGTGTTCCTACCTCGGCATAATTAATTATTCGTTTTGCTAATGCACCTGCAATTTGTCTGTATAAAATATCACCAAATACTTTATTTTCAATAACAATAGTTGTTCTTTCATTTTCAGTACTTGCTTTAGGATGCCAAGCTACCAAATACTTTCCGGGATGATATTTGCTGAACTTTACCAAACCATTTACAGGATATCGAGTAACATGAACATTTATGGGAGACATGAAAATTGAAACTTGCATCCGTTTATCTTTAAAATATTCTGGCTCAAAAACTTCTTCAATAACAACTACTTTACCATCAACGGGAGCGAGTATATGATTATCATTAATAATAACAATGCGCTGTGGATTTCTAAAAAATTGCAATACGATGATTAAAAATCCAACTGCTGTTAATTGTATAATCATCTCTATCCATTTTATTGGAATAAAATAACGTGACAAAAGTAAAATTGCCATGGTGAGCAACATTGAAATAAAAATGATTTTAGTGCCTTCTTTATGAAACATAATTTAATATTTGATAAAACAAAAATACAAAAGGTGCTACAAATATAACACTATCTAATCTATCTAAAATACCACCGTGACCTGGCATTATTTTTCCGCTATCTTTTACACCTGCAATACGCTTAAATTTTGACTCAATTAAATCACCTATAGTTCCCATAACTCCTACAATTATGGCAAGTGAAATCCAAATCAATATTGATTTTTGAGAAAAATTATAATTTGCCTGAATATAATATTTAGATATTAAAAAACCTGCTAGAACTGCAAATGTGACCCCTCCTAAAAATCCTTCAATTGTTTTTTTGGGAGAAATTCTTTCAAAAAGTTTATGCTTTCCTATTGATTTTCCAACTATATATGCAAAAGTATCATTAGTCCAGATTAAAATAAATAAACCGATTATGATTTTAGGATTGTAACTTTTTAATCCAAATGAAATTTTAGTTATAAATACAAAAGGTAAAATAATGTAACCTATTAAATATAAATATTTTGACGATGTACTAATTTTTAAAACTGCATCATAAAATAAAAATAGTATACATTTTATAGAAACTACCAAGGTAATAACCAATAAAATTAAGTTTAATTGATTGTTGTTAAATGAAATTATAATTTTTTTATTAAAAATTTCATCAATAACAAGCTGTGTTTCTAATTTATAAAAGCAAATTGCAGTAAGAATTGTGTAAAAAAAAGTCCCAAAAAGTATTGGAATTAATTTATTTATTTGAACAAGATTGCAAAATTCATAAATTGAAATGAATAAAAATATACCAAATAATATAAAAAAACTTTCGGTTGAAAAAAGTATCGATGTTAACAATAAAATGATATAAACAGCACCCGAAATTCCTCGTTTTAGAGTTTCATTCATTTTTATAAATCTTCAAGTAGCAGTAAATAAAGATTTTTAGCACAACTTCCATAAGTTAAGAAGTCTTCATCTTGTACTTTTTCAAAATATTTAATGGTAGTAATATTTGAAGGATAATCTTTATCATACTTCTTTTTTATCATTCTTAAACCATCACTTTTTGATTCAAGAATTTGGCTTGTAGTAGCCAATATCACAATATTATCTGGTAATTCATTTGGTTTTAATTGTTTTATTTGATTGGATGAAAATAATACAGAACCTTCATCTGCAATTAGATTTTCGCAACTAGCAAAAATAAATTTCGGTGTAGATGGATTGTTATAAATCAATTTATTCTCATCCAATAAGCTATGTAGTTTTGATTCATAACATAAAACCTCACTTTCAAACCAATCATTTTCTTCTAATATATTTTCAAATTGTTCTCTTACTTCTCCTATATTTTCGCAATAAATAAATTTACCACCATTTTTTTTAAAATTGAAGGTAAATTGCTCATCTACAGGGAGTAAGCCATCATTGTGAGTGTTATATTCGCTTTTATTGTCTTCATTTGAAGAATCGTTTGAAGAACCAAATATTTTTTTAAAAAGACTCATATTTCTAATTCGTATTACTGGTATTGTGATTTGAAAACTTTCAAAGATAAAAAAATCTTAATTCAAAAGCATTTTTTGAATTAAGATTTTTATTTTTTTACTCGTAACCTAAAATTTATGCTTTTATTTCGATCAAATCTTCTGAATTAGAGAACAATCTTTTCCCGAATATTGTTTCCAAGTCATCTTTGAAAATAACCTCTTTCTCAATCAAAATATCGGCAAGCTTTAAAAGTTTATCTTTATTTTCTTCAAGTAGTTTAATAGCTCTTTGATATTGTCCTTCAATTAGACTTGAAATTTCTTTATCTATAACTATTGCAGTATCTTCTGAGTATGGTTTGTTAAAATTATATTCATTTTGTCCTGATGAATCATAATAAGTGATATTACCTAATTTTTCGTTCAATCCATAAATAGTTACCATGGCTCGTGCTTGTTTAGTAACTTTTTCTAAATCTGATAATGCACCAGTCGAAATTTTATCGAAAACTACTCTCTCAGCAGCCCTTCCACCCATTGTAGCGCACATTTCATCAAGCATTTGGTCAGGTCTAACAATTAACCGTTCCTCGGGCAAGTACCATGCTGCTCCTAAACTTTGACCTCGCGGTACAATTGTCACTTTTATAAGTGGTGCTGCGTGCTCAAGCATCCAGCTTACTGTTGCATGACCCGCTTCGTGAACCGCAATAGCTCGTTTTTCCTGCGGTGTAACAATTTTATTTTTCTTTTCTAAACCACCAACTATTCTATCTACAGCGTCCAGAAAATCCTGTTTATCGACTGCAGTTTTATTGTTACGAGCAGCTATCAGTGCAGCTTCGTTACACACATTTGCAATATCGGCTCCTGAAAATCCAGGAGTTTGCTTGGCTAAAAAATCTGTATCTAAACCTTCAACTTTTACCAATGGTTTAAGGTGAACTTCAAAAATTTCTTTCCTTTCATTAATATCTGGCAAATCAACATAAATCTGTCTATCAAATCGTCCTGCTCTCATCAACGCTTTATCAAGTACATCAGCTCTATTGGTAGCAGCAATAACAATAACGTGTGTATTGGTTCCGAAACCATCCATTTCAGTAAGTAATTGATTTAGAGTGCTTTCCCTTTCATCATTACCGCCAGACATACTGTTTTTTCCTCTTGCTCGACCTACTGCATCTATTTCATCAATAAAAATAATCGAGGGCGATTTATCTTTTGCTTGTTTAAATAAATCTCTAACTCTTGATGCACCTACACCCACAAACATTTCTACAAAATCTGAACCCGAAAGTGAAAAAAACGGTACTTGAGCTTCGCCAGCTACTGCTTTTGCCAATAAAGTTTTTCCGGTACCAGGAGGCCCAACAAGTAAAGCACCTTTTGGTATTTTAGCTCCTAAAGCAGTATATTTCTGTGGATTTTTTAAAAACTCGACTATTTCTTGAACTTCTTCTTTTGCGCCTTCAAGTCCTGCAACATCTTTAAATGTTGTTTTAACATCTGCTTTTTCATCAAAAAGTTTTGCTCTCGATTTTCCAATATTAAAAATCTGACCACCCCCAGAAGCGCCACCTGACATTCTTTTCATGATGAACAGCCAAACGCCTAATATTAAAACAAAAGGTAAAACACTCATTAACAAATCGGTAAGATCACTTTTTTGTTTAAAATCGTAATTTTTTAATTTTCCATCAGCAACAGCTTTAATCAATTTATTTTCAAAGTTTTGAGCGTCAGCTATTTCAGTTGTGTAATGTGGTCCTTTGTTAGGACTTCCAAAAACGTCTTTCGATATTTTAGAATTTGATTTGTCTAATAAAGCAGTAGCATTTAAGTATACCTCTGCGCGTGATTTGTTATATACATTAATTTTATCTACTTGCCCAGCATTGATAAGTTCTTCAAGTTTGGAAGAAGAAATAATCGTAGGATCTTGAATGGTCGAGCCACTTACGATGCTCAAAATAATAAACATTGCAATCAATCCTCCCGAAATCCACCAAGGACTTATTTTAATACCATTTGGTTTTTTTTTATCTGCCATTATCTATAATGAATTTTTAGTATTTGTTTGAAATCGAAGTTATTTTGGCATCACCCCAAAGTCCTTCTATGTTATAATATTCTCGAATTTCTTTTTGAAAAACATGAACTACAATGCTTACATAATCCATCAAAACCCATTCTGCATTATCAGTACCTTCTACATGCCAAGGTTTATCTTTTAACTCTTTTGAAACCATTTTTTGAACCGAGTTCACAATAGCATTCACTTGAGTATTTGATGTTCCGCTACAAATTACAAAATAGTCACAAACCGCTGTATTTATATCTCTTAAGTCGAGTATTTCAATATCGTTCCCTTTAACCTCTTCTATTCCTTTTATTATGTTTGCCAATAATATATCGGTACTTACTGTTTTTTTAGCCATTTAAATTTTATATAGTTTGCAAAGGTATCAAAATTTGTGATTATTTTTGGTGCTTAACATAAGTTTAAATACTGTTTTACAAAAATAATTATATGAAACTCATCAAACTCGATGCCATAGAATCTACTAATGATTATTTGAAACAATTATCTAGAAATAAGCTTGTTGAAAATTTTACAATTGTAACGGCACAAAACCAAACAAAAGGTAAAGGTCAAATGGGAGCAAGTTGGATTTCTGATAGTGGTAAAAACTTAATAATGAGTATTTTGATTAAAGATATTTTGAGTAATATAAATCAGATTTTTGATTTAAATGTAGCAATTTCATTAGCCGTTATTCAAGCCTTAGAAGAGTATAATTTACAGAAATTATCAATTAAATGGTCAAACGACATTATGTCAGACACTAAAAAAATAGGGGGAATTTTGATAGAAAATACTTTTAAAACTGACACAAAAATTGAGTCAATTGTTGGAATTGGTTTAAATGTGAATCAAAAGGAATTTTTAAATCTTCCAAATGCATCTTCATTAGCAAATATTATGAATGTAGAATTTAATCTTGACGATTTATTAGCTAAAATATATTTTCAAATTAAAAAAAATTGTGAGTTAATTTCCTCAAATCAAATAGAGATTTTATGGAAAAGCTATATTTCGATACTTTTTAAAATAAATAAACCCATGGCTTTTGAAGATAGTAACAAAAATCGATTTATGGGAATAATAAAAACGGTAACTCGAGACGGAAAGTTAGAAATTGTTTTGGATAATGATACCGTTAAGCATTTTGCAGTCAAAGAAATAGTTATGCTTTATTGATTTCTATTTCCAATTAAAAATAATTTCTTTTTTAATTTCAGGATGTAAACTCGCATGCACAGGACAATTCATAGCTGTTTTTTCTAAAATTGTTTTAATTTTTTTATCTGCTTCAAAATTCATTTCAAATGTTATTTGAATCGCAACTATTCGTCTAGGATTTACTCCCATAACCTTTGTAACCGTTGCTGTCGATTGAGATAAATCTATTTTCATAGTTTCAGCCTTGATTGCCATAATGGTAAACATACAAGCTCCAAGAGCGTTTGCGACTAAATCGGTTGGCGAAAAAGCTTCGCCTTTACCATTATTATCAAGCGGTGCATCAGTAAAAATTTTTGAACCCGATTGTATATGCTCAGATTCTGTGCGAAGATTTCCTAAATATGTTATTTTTGATGTCATTATTTTGCTTCTTTTATTGAAAAATCCTTATCATAATAAAGAATGTATACTCCTTTATTTGTATAACCTCCTGAAATTTTCTTTTCATAATCAAATTTGCTATCTACTTGCTCCGAGGCAAAATCGATAACTGTTTGTTCATAACTTTTATCCTGCGATAATCGCAACATTGTGTCAAACGTAACATCAAAACCTCTGGTAGCATACTGACTTGGCAAAATTTTATTTTTCTTTTTAAAAGCTCTTTCAAATTTTAATATATCGTCAGCATTACTTTCTTTAGAAATTGAAGGATAAATCATTTTTAATTTTGTAATTCTAGACAAATCAATTTCTTCAAAATCAAGTGTTTCATTATTTTCAAATATCACTAATTGGGATTGAAATTCTTTTAATGAATTTAACATTGCACTAGTAGTTGTAACAATTGTTCCTGTTTTTTCAGATTCCATAATTACAAAATTAAGCTTGTCTTTTACAAAAAGCTTCTTAATACTATCGGCAATAAAAATTCCTTTATCATTTAATCCTACAAGTTTTACATCTTTTTGAAATTCCTCAATATACTGCTTTACAGCTATCTTTTTCGGATCGATAACAGCAATAATATTGCCGTTTTTTTCATGCATATAATCAAATATTGCAGTTCTAGTGGCATCAATTTGTGGCATTGTTTGAAATAAGTTAGGGTACGAATTCCCTTCCTCTTTTGATAATGGCGAAATTACAGGAATATTTTTCGACGATAAAGCTTCGGCTACTTTCTCTATATTTGTTTGATAAAATGGTCCAATTACCGCATCAGTATTGCTAAAATTATTTGTTTCAATAGTATTTAAAGCCGTAGTTGTATTTTTAGTTTCTTCAGAATCATAAATTTTTACATTGATATTTAATCCCAAAACTTTAGCAGAATCGATTGCCATCATAGATCCAGCATAAAAATCTAAAGTCATGTTCAAAAATTTGTCTTTTTTTAATCTGTCAGACATGATTATTAACGAATCGCTTTGAATTTTAGAAGCGTTAAACGGAATAAAAAGTACTAGCTCTTTTCTCGATTTGGTATTTATTGATTTTGAAAAATCAGAAATATCTGATTTGATATTTTTTGAAAAGGAGCTATTTGCAGGAACTTTTATTGTTATTCCCTCTTTTACTTGGTTTTTTAATTCGGGATTTAAACTGATTAAAGCAGCTTCAGAAATCTTAAAAAGATGTGTTAAACTGTAAATTGTTTCACCCGATTTTATAGTATAATCGGTTGTTTTGGCTTGAATATTTTCGGGTTTTGCTTTTGGTTCCTGTGATTCGATTTTTAAAATAGTTCTTTCGTCGCTAGTTGTTATTTTAGATTTGATTTTAAGTATAAACCCTATTGGAAGATTTACTAAAATTTCAGGATTCTGTTTTTCTAATTCTTCTACAGTTAATCCATATTTTTTTGCTATGCTATATTTAGTTTCTTTGGGCAAAACTTCGTGAGTACGATTTTCAAAATTTACTATACTGGTTGGGTTTACAATTGTTTTTGAAGTGTTGATTTGTGAAACTTGGCTATCCAGAATTGCTAACTTCTGACCAATTTTTAATCCATCTGTTATTAAAAATGTATTTGCTTTTTGCAATTCTTCAATAGAAATTTTATACAATTTAGAAATGCTGTAAAGTGTTTCTTTGGCTTCAACAATATGTGTTTTCGTTTGTTGAGTAGGTTTAGAACTGGGTTTCAAATTTACTTCATTACTTGAAATTTTAGGTTTAATTTCAGATTTAGTTACAGTATTTACAATCGAATTTGGAATTAATAAAACCGAATTAGGCTGAATCCCACTTTGAGAATCCGGATTTAGTTTATATATATCATACGGAGTAACTTTATATTTCTGGGCAATTTGAAGGATAGTTTCTCCCTTAATAACTGTATGCTTTGTATAATTCTGTCCGAAAACAGAACTTACGAACATAAATACTACAATATAAACACTATTTTTAAACATATCTTTTTATTTATTTCAAATTCAGACTGATACCTGTAAACAGAACACTGCGAACTTTTTTTATTCCCACTCAATTGTTGCTGGTGGTTTAGAGCTAATGTCATATACAACTCGGTTTACTCCTTTAACTTTATTGATTATCTCGTTAGTAATTTTCATCAAAAAATCATAGGGTAAGTGAACCCAATCTGCTGTCATCCCATCAGTAGATTCTACTGCTCGAAGTGCTACAACTTTTTCGTAGGTGCGCTCATCACCCATTACTCCTACACTATTTACAGGAAGTAAAATTGCTCCTGCTTGCCACACTTTGTCATACAAATTATGCTCTTTTAATCCGTTGATAAATACAGCATCTACTTCTTGCAAAATTCGTACATTTTCGGGGGTAATTTCGCCAAGAATTCTAATTGACAATCCAGGACCAGGAAAAGGATGACGACCTAAAAGTTCTGCATCAATTCCAAGTGTTTTTCCTATACGTCTCACCTCATCTTTAAACAACATTCTTAAAGGCTCTACTATTTTCAATTTCATGTAATCGGGTAAACCGCCTACATTATGGTGTGATTTTATGGTAGCGCTCGGACCTTTTACCGAAACTGATTCGATCACATCCGGATAAATTGTTCCCTGTGCCAGCCACTTTACGTTTTCTATAATTTTAGATTCATCATCAAAAACTTCTATAAAAACTCGACCAATAGTTTTGCGCTTAGTTTCTGGGTCAGAAATTCCTGCAAGAGCTTCTAAAAAACGAGCTGATGCATCAACACCTTTTACATTTAAGCCCATTCCTTTATATTGATCTAGAACATTTTGAAATTCGTTTTTGCGCAACAAACCGTTATTTACAAATATGCAATATAAATTTTTTCCGATGGCTTTGTTTAATAAAACGGCTGCAACAGTCGAGTCAACACCTCCTGAAAGACCTAGTACAACTTTATCCTTTTGAATTTTTTGTTGTAATTCTTTTATAGTATTTTCAACAAAATTATCTGGTGTAAAGGATTGATCTATTTTTGCAATATTGACCAAAAAATTTTCTAAAATTTGTTTACCATCAGTAGAGTGATACACCTCTGGATGAAACTGAATAGCAAATGTATTTTCGCCTTCAATTTTATATGCTACATTTTCTACATCCTTAGTACTAGCCAGTTTTACACCGTTTGTAGGCAACGTTTTGATTGTATCACTATGACTCATCCAAACTTGACTATCTAAAGCTACATTTTGAAATAATAATTCATCTTTTTTGATAAATGATAAATTAGCTCTACCATACTCTCTAATGTCAGAACTTGCTACTTCGCCACCGCAAAAATGAGCTATATATTGAGCTCCATAACATACAGCCAAAACTGGGATTTTACCTCTAAAAAGTGATAAATCAATTTTTAAAGCATCAGAGGAACGAACAGAAAATGGACTACCGCCTAAAATAACAGCTTTGTATGACGATAAATCATTAGGAAAATTATTAAAAGGAAATATTTCGCAAAAAATGTTTAATTCGCGAACGCGTCGAGCAATAAGTTGTGTGTATTGCGATCCGAAATCTAAAATAAGTACGTTGTGTTGCATAGGCAAAAGTACATTTATAGATTCAAATTTGAAAATAGAAATTGCGAATTATTATAAATCCTTTGGGTTCAAATAATCTTATTTATTTTAAAATGCTTACCGCAATTAGGCTTAAGTCCAAAAAATGGCTAGAAAATGTGTATATTAATATTGTTAACTTATAATTTGACATTTACTACTGTTATTTTAGAAATATATAATTACAAAGGCATCCTCACTTATTCCTCTACTCGTTTAATAACTTGTCTAGCAATTTCTATTTTAAATTTTTTACCTTTCATTTTTTCATCACGAACTGCGGTAAGTAAACCCGAAACTTTTTTGGCTTTCACTGCCGCAAACGAAATAAAATCTTTAACTTCTATGAGTCCCAAATCGCCTTTTTCTAATTTTCCTTTTTGAGAAAAAAACCCAACAATATCTATTTTATTAAGTTTGTTTTTTTTACCTCCGCTTATATAAATAGTCTTATACTCTGGTGGTTTTGGTAAAACATGTGCATTTTCAACATTTAAAACTGGTATTTCATAATCTAAATAATCCAATTTTTTCTCAGTATCGTTTGTTATAATATAGGCTGTTCCTGTTGCTAACATTCGAGCTGTACGACCGTTTCTGTGGGTAAACTCGTCTAGTTTTAGAGGCAAATGATAATGAATTACATGTTTCATTTCGGGAATATCAAGACCTCGGGCAGCTAAATCTGTGGTAATTAAATAGCGTACACTTCCGTTTCTAAACTGTATCAAAGCGCGTTCACGCTCTTCTTGATCCATCCCACCGTGATAATAAGTAGTGTAAATTCCTTTTTGGTTCATAATATCATTAACGCGCTCTGCAACATCACGATGATTACAAAAAACGATTGCCGATTCTGATTGCAACCAACAAATCAAATGAAACAAACTATTTACTTTGTCTTTATCTGTAGAAACAATACGTTTAATTGATAAATTCTGGTTTTTGATTTCTTGAGGAATAAAATCTAAAATTGTAGGATTTAATACTCGTGTATATTTTGGAATTTCAATATCAGATGTTGCTGATACTAGAATACGTTTATTAAGATTATTTAATTTTGAAATTATAAACGACATTTGTTCATGAAAACCAAGTTGTAACGATTTATCAAATTCATCTAAAATCAATGTTTCGATAGATTCAGTTTTAAAAGTTCCTCTATCTATATGATCGGCAATACGACCAGGAGTTCCTATCAAAACAGCAGGAGGATTTGATAAATTTTTAATTTCGGTTTCTATAGAATGCCCACCATAGCAAGAATTTACTTTATAATTGGTGCCCATTTTTTTCCAAACCTGTTCTATTTGTAAAGCTAATTCGCGAGACGGAACTAAAATTAAACATTGAATTGTTTTTACTTCTTCCCGAAGCATTTGAAATATTGGAAGTAAAAAAGCGATAGTTTTACCAGAACCTGTTGGCGATAATAATAAAATATTGCTATCGCTAAGGATAGTATTTTGTGAAACTTCTTGCATCTCATTGAGGTTTTCGATACCTAAATTGAGCAATAAGTTTGTGGAATGTGTATTTTTATTCATGATGCAAAGTTACAAATTTAACTTTGCACTATACTAGTAATTTCAGTTGGTAGTTGGTTTTACAAAACCGGAGTTTCTTCAAATAATAATTTAATATTTTCATAAGAGTTTTTCATAGCCTCTTTTACTTGTTCAGGGTTAAGCCAAGCTACTTTTTCTATCCCTTCCTCAGCCTGACCTACTGGAGTTCCCTCAAAATTAGAGGTCATTTCAAACCAATTCGTAATTTTAAGACGATATTTTCCGTTTCGTTTAAAAATATGATACGTTTTTTGTAGCTTTTTTGTAATCAATAATTTGCCTACACCTGTTTCTTCCTCAACCTCTCTGATGGCGGTATATTCAATATCTTCATCTTTTTCGACACCACCTTTTGGCAAATCCCATTTTCCGTTTCTAAAAATGAATAAAACTTCCCCTTTTTTGTTGTAAACCAATCCTCCACCTGCCTTTCGTGCCGGAATTTGTTCTTTTAATTTTTTTAGAATTTCTTTTTCATCAGGATAATATAGATAAGCCTTTTTAATTTTATTGTTAAACATTTTTACAATAAGCTGTTCAATATCAACACTTTCAAGAAGAAATAATTGAAAATCAGTTTCTTTATGAACTTCATTTGTTAAAAAAAGTGGCTTATCGTTGACAAAAACTTTATACATTTGCGCTATGATTTTTAATAAAGACACAGCCGAAAAAACAGCCGAATTATTATTGCAAATTAATGCAATTAAATTGAATCCGTCAACACCTTTTTTGTGGGCTTCGGGTTGGAACTCCCCTATTTATTGCGACAATCGTTTAACACTTTCATTTCCAGCAATAAGAAATTATATTCGTGATGAATTTTCTAAACAAATCGAAATTAAATTTGGTAAACCCGATGTAATTGCTGGTGTAGCAACTGGAGCAATAGGAATAGGCATTCTAGTTGCAGAAGAACTGGGCTTACCCTTTGTATATGTTAGACCTGAACCCAAAAAACATGGGAGACAAAATCAAGTAGAGGGATTTTTACAAAAAGGTCAAAACGTGGTTGTGGTTGAAGATTTAATAAGCACAGGAACTAGTAGTTTACGCGCAGTTGATGCTTTGAAAGAGGCTGGTGCAAATGTAAAAGGTATGGTAGCTATTTTTTCGTATGGATTTGATATTGCTATTGAAAATTTTAAAAATGCAAATGTAGAATTACACACATTAAGCAATTATGAAAATTTGCTTAATCTTGCGGTAGCTAAACAATATATAACCGAAGAAGAACAAAAATTACTTCAAAACTGGAGAGAAAATCCATCTGTTTGGAATGTAGCATAAACAAAATCAAAATGAATTTAGAAAGTCCAAAACAAGTAGTCCAAAAAACATCAAAATATATTTATGATGCCTTATCTGATGTAAAAAATTTCGAAAAATTAATGCCCGAAACAATTTTAAAGTTTGAAGTACTTGGCAATGATATTTTTAATTTTGGATTAAAAGGTATGCCAGAAATAAAGTTGCGTTTAAAAGAAGGGACTCCAAACTCTAAAGTTGTTTTAAACGCTGCAAGTGATAAACTTCCTTTTTCGCTGGTCGCTTTTATTGATTCAATTTCAGAAGATTCTTGTGAGATCCAACTTCAATTTGAAGGAGAGTTTAACACTATGATGGCCATGATGATTAAAGGTCCTATATCAAAATTTCTAGAAAGTTTAGCAACTAATATGGTTAAACTATAAAAAATAATGGTCAAAATTTAGTTTAAAATGGACGACCAACAAAAACAACTCATAAAATTAGCAAATACTAAAATGCCATACGGCAAATATGAAGGTAAATATCTAATTGATTTACCAGAATATTATGTAGTATGGATTCAAAATAATCGCTTGCCAAAAGGAGAGTTAGGCGAACAAATAAAGTTAATATACGAGTTGAAATTAAATGGTCTTGAAGAGCTTATTCGAAACATAAAAAAGCATTATCCCAAATAGAAATTATTTAATTTTAAAATCATTTTTGATAATCTAATATTGCTTATTTTTTACTTAGGGACATTCACTAAATAATTGTATTTTTGCATCGATTTTTAAATACTACCTTAAAATAAACTCATAAATGTATTTTCTACATTTAAAAAACTAAAATGAATCAAACTAAATATATTTTTGTTACTGGTGGCGTAACTTCCTCATTAGGAAAGGGAATTATCGCTGCATCATTAGCAAAATTGCTTCAAGCAAGAGGTTATCGAACTACGATTCAAAAATTTGATCCCTATATAAATGTTGATCCAGGCACATTAAATCCTTATGAACACGGCGAATGTTATGTTACTGATGACGGAGCAGAAACCGATTTAGACTTAGGACATTACGAGCGTTTTTTAAATGTTCCTACATCGCAGGCAAATAATGTTACCACAGGAAGAGTCTACCTTTCGGTTATCGAGAAAGAGCGTCGTGGCGAATTTCTAGGAAAAACAGTTCAAGTTGTTCCTCATATTACAAATGAAATTAAAGAGAGAATGCAATTGCTGGGGAATTCTGGCGATTTTGACATCATAATTACAGAAATTGGAGGCACAGTTGGTGATATAGAATCGTTGCCATATATTGAATCTGTAAGACAATTAGTGTGGGAGTTGGGCGAAAATAACGGTATTGTAATTCATTTGACTTTAGTTCCATATTTGGCTGCAGCAGGAGAATTGAAAACAAAACCTACCCAACACTCGGTAAAAACTTTGATGGAAAGTGGTATAAAAGCTGATATTTTAGTTTGTAGAACTGAACATGAACTATCAAATGAACTGCGTCAAAAACTTGCGCTTTTTTGCAATGTAAAAAGAGAAGCAGTCATTCAATCTATAGATGCATCTACAATTTACGAGGTTCCAAACTTAATGTTAGAAGAAGGTTTGGATGTTGTAGCATTAAAAAAATTAAATCTTCCAAAAAAGACATCACCCGATTTAAAAATTTGGAATACGTTTTTGCATCGATTAAAAAACCCAAAACATTCAGTAAATGTTGGATTGATTGGGAAATATGTTGAACTTCAAGATTCGTATAAATCTATCTTAGAATCTTTTATTCATGCTGGCGCAACTCACGAAACTAAAGTAAATGTAATTTGCATTCACTCTGAACATTTAGATAAAGATAATATAACCGAAAAACTTTCAGGATTAGATGGAATTCTTGTAGCTCCAGGATTTGGTGAACGAGGCATAGAAGGAAAAATTGAAGCTGTTCGTTTTGCACGCGAAAAAAAATTACCGTTTTTTGGAATTTGTTTAGGAATGCAAATGGCAGTAATAGAGTTTTCACGAAATGTTTTAGGACTTAAAAATGCAAATTCAACTGAGATGAATGACAGCACCACAGACCCAGTCATCAATTTGATGGAAGAGCAAAAAACTGTTACAAACAAAGGAGGAACTATGCGTTTAGGATCTTGGATATGTAATCTTAAAATAGGTTCAATGGCACATAAAATTTATGTTAAATCACAAATTTTTGAACGTCATCGTCATCGTTATGAATTTAATTCGAAATATTTAAATCAATTAGAAGAAGCCGGATTAACAGCATCAGGAATAAATCCTGAAACAGGATTGGTAGAAATTATCGAAATTCAGAATCATCCTTTTTTTATAGGCGTTCAATACCATCCAGAATATAAAAGTACTGTTTTAAATCCGCATCCACTTTTTGTAAGTTTTGTAGAAGCTATGGTAAAAAATAAAAAAATAATTATATAAACTGAAACAAAAAAAATCTAATAGTCAAATAGAATATATATTAATTACAGATACTGTGCTAACCACAGCTTATTATGGAAGAAAAAAAATTAGACAAAAATACAATAATCGGGTTTGGATTGATATTCCTTATCGTGGTTTGGATTATGTATAACAGCACGCAAACTGCCAAAAAAGAACAAGCTATCAAGGAAAAAGTAACGCGAGATAGCATTTTGAAAGCGAAAAATAATATTCCGAAGGAAGTTCTTATTACCGCAAAAGATTCGACAGTATCTGATTCTGTAAAAATTCAAAAACTTTCTGGCATTTTAGGAAGTTTTGCCTATTCAGCAACACTTCCATCTGCAAAAGATGGATTTACAGTAATCCAAAATGATTTAATTTTGCTAAAAATCGCCAATAAAGGAGGTTATATTGCAGAAGCTAAATTGTTGAAATTTGATAAATACAAAAAAAATTCGGGCGAATTAGTCGATTTGATTTCTAAAAATAATGCCGATTTGAGTATTGCACTTCAAACCGCCGACAATAGAGTTTTGAATACCAAAGATATGTATTTTGAACCTTCATTAACAAAAATTGGAGCAAATCAAATTCTGTCTATGAAGCTTAAAGCAGGAGAAAATGAGTTTTTAGAATACAAATATGTTTTAAAACCTAACGAATATATGTTAGATTTTGATATTCGTTCTCAAGGTTTAAATAAAATTTTAAATACTTCTAAACCTGCTGATTTAGAATGGAATTTGAAAGCATTTAATACAGAAAAAAGCGTTTCCTATGAAAATCGTTACGCCGAAATTCATTATGGATATGAAAACGGAAAAGACAATTATGTAGGGCAAGGAACTGATAAAGAGGAAACTCCAGAAAAAGTTTCATTTATTGCTTATAGACAACATTTTTTTACTTCTATTTTAGTAACAGACAAACCGTTTGAAACTTCAAAATTACATTCATCAAGTTTAGTCAAAAACGCAACAATTGATACCGTTTTTACAAAACAATATAAAACTAATGTGCCCTTGGCATTTAACAATGGCGAGTTAGATTATAAAATGAACTGGTATTATGGTCCTACAGATTATAAAATTTTGAGTAAATATGAAGGAAAAAATTTAGATAAAATAATCCAATTTGGTTGGGGAATTTTTGGATGGATTAATCGTTTTATTTTCTTTCCATTATTTGGATTTTTGTGTTCATTTATACCCTACGGAATTGCTATTATTATTTTTACAATACTCATTAAGCTAGCCATGTCGCCAATTACTTTCAAATCATTTTTATCTCAAGCTAAAATGAAAGTGTTACGTCCAGAAATTGCTGAACTAGGTGAAAAATATAAAAAAGACCCGATGAAAAAGCAACAAGAAACGATGAAAGTTTATAATGCAGCTGGAGTAAACCCAATGGCAGGTTGCATTCCTGCTTTAATTCAATTGCCGTTTATGTATGCCTCATTTCAATTTTTTCCTTCATCAATTGCTTTAAGACAAAAGAGTTTTTTATGGGCAGAGGATTTATCGTCTTTTGATGCAATCGTTTCATGGAAACAGAATATTCCATTCTTGTCGACTATATATGGAAACCACATTAGCTTATTTGCAATTATGGCTGCAATAGCAATTTTCTTTTATATGAAAATGACTTCTGGCGATAATGCAATGGCACAACCGCAACAAGAAGGAATGCCAGATATGACAAAAATCATGAAAATGATGATTTATATCTCACCATTAATGATGCTTATTTTCTTTAATCAATATGGTTCGGGATTAAGTTTGTACAATTTTATGTCAAATTTAATTACAATCGGCATCATGTTAGTCATCAAAAAATATTTTATTGATAGCGAAAAAATTCATGCTAAAATTCAAATAAATAAAACCAAACCAAAGGTTGAAGGAAAGTTTCAGAAAAAACTTCGTGAGGTTATGGAGCAAGCTGAAGAACAAAAAAAAATAGGTAAAAAATAATTTTTTTTTCAAGTTTTATTAAGTGCTGTTTCATAAAATTACAATTTATGAAACAGCATTTTCCATTAAAATTAAATATTGAATGAAATTATGAAAATAATAATAGTGGGCTTTGGAAATATGGGAAAAACCTATGCAAATAGTTTTATAAGTTCCCGATTTATATTACAAAATGATATTTTTGTATTGACTAGATCTAAAAAAGAAACCGATTTGGGAATTCCTGAGGCTAATTTTTTAGAAAATCCTACCGCCAAAATAGGTTTATATGACATTATAATACTTGCAGTAAAACCGCAAGATTTTTCTGATTTAGCACTAAGAATTGCTCCATTTATAAATCAGAATCAGATCGTTTTATCGGTTATGGCTGGTGTTACTATTGAAACTTTAAAATCAAAATTAGGTTGTTCAAAAATTGTAAGATCGATGCCCAATATTCCTACGCAAATTGGAAAAGGAATGACTGTTTTTACTGCTTCAAATCAGGTTGATAGAAAGGAATTGTTTATCATTCAAAATTTGATAAATACTACAGGAAAATCTATTTATGTTGAAAATGAAAAACTTATCGATGCTGCAACAGCAATTTCTGGGAGTGGGCCTGCTTATGTTTTTTATTTTATGAATTCGATGATTAAAGCTGCGTCAAAACTCGGATTTACACAATCGGAAGCTGAACTATTAGTCAATCAAACTTTTATGGGAGCAGTCGATTTACAAAATTCGAGTGCGCTATCTAACGAAGAATGGATTAAAAAAGTGGCGTCAAAAGGTGGTACTACTGAACAAGCCCTTTTAGTATTCGAAAATAATTTGGTAGAGAATTTTATAATAGAAGCAGTTTTTGCGGCAAATAATCGAGCAATTGAATTAGGCTCTTAAAATCGTGAAATAGATTGTGAAATTTAAACTTGCTAATTAAAATTTGGCAACATCACTTTATCTAACAAATGGATAACTCCATTAGTACACTGAATATCGGTTACAATTATAGCACCAGATCTTCCTTGTTGATCGATAAAATTATTTAAAGTTCCACCTTTTTGAATTGTAAATGTTTGCGGATTTAACTCTGTTGCCACTACTAGATTATTTGTAAAAAGTGAAGAAGGCAAATAACTATTTACCAAATGATAGTAAATAAGTTTGGTTTTCATATCTGTACTAAAAGTTGTTAAACCAGCATTTACAGGTAAATCAGCATTTAAAGAATTAAAAGCAGCATCAGTCGGAACAAAAGCAGTAGTTACATTTACCGAAGATGATAAAAGTTGTGCAAAATTAGGTTGACCAGCAGAAGTTATAGTCGTTTTAAAAATATTTAATTTGGGATTGGAAACTATTTGATCAAAAACTGTTGGCAGTTTTATTACTCCATCAATAGTATGAATAATCCCATTATTGGCTACTATATTTGGTGTTAGCAAATTTATTGTACCATTAATTTTTACAGCACTTCCGTTATTTCCAACA
The DNA here is from genome assembly GCA_025351785.1 of Flavobacterium sp. Lineage (GTDB taxonomy): Bacteria > Bacteroidota > Bacteroidia > Flavobacteriales > Flavobacteriaceae > Flavobacterium. The sequence continues at coordinate 32,883 of JANXVF010000059.1, read as the reverse complement.
TATAAATCCAAATAAACTAATGGCAAAGTTGCATTTTTTGTTGCTAAAGTTTTTACATAAGTATTGTCTAGAAAATTTCCTGTAGTTTTCGAACCTACAACAATGTGATTTAATAAAATTTGAGTCAGAACATCGTTAGGGACAGCATCAATTGTTGTATAACCACTGTTTGTCAAAAAAGTATTAAAAGCCGCATCAGACGGAGCAAAAACGGTATAAGCAGTTGTTCCTTTCAGCAAATTATAAATATCAGTTTGTATTAATGCTGCACGAAAAATAGATAAATTTGGTTGCGAATCGATTAAATTTGTAATAGTCCTATCTTGTAAATCATCAGTTTTACTGCAACTTATAAAAAAACTCAAACAAAAAACAAACACAATACTTTTAAAAATTCGTTTCATTTAAAATTATTTTTTATTGGGTTAAAGTTACTAAAAGTTTATAAAGCAACTAATGAAATAGTATAATTTGACTTATTTTATTTTTTATTTAACATTATTAAAATATTTCTTTAAAAAATTGGAACAGTTTTGGTTTGTAATTTATTAATATTAAATTTGATAAGATTAAATTGAAATTTTATTTACAATAAACAGATTTCTATAAAACTAAACCACATGAAGATTTTTTTAATTTTAATTTTAATAACAAACTCACTTTTTTCTCAAACCATTAATAAAATTGATGTAAACGGTAAAAAAGACGGGCTTTGGAAAGGAGTTTACGAAGAATCCAAACGTCCGCGTTATGAAGGTAATTTTAATCATGGTAAAGAAGTAGGGATTTTCAAATTTTTTGATGATACAAAAGATGGAGTTGTAGTTGCAACAAGAGAATTTAGTGCGAATGAAAACTCTTGCTACACCATTTTTTATAATCAAAAAAAAAATAAAGTTAGCGAGGGTAAAGTTACTAATAAACTTTTTGAGGGAGAGTGGAAATATTATCATGAAGATTCTGATAAACTTATGACCTCAGAATTTTATGCTAACGGAAAATTAAATGGTATTAGAAAAGTATATTATCCAACAGGAACCGTAGCAGAAGAAGCAACATATAAAAATGGCATAAAAGAGGGGACTTATAAAAAATATGCTGAAAATGGAGTAATATTAGAGGATTCATTTTATAAAAATAATGAATTTGATGGAGAGGCAACTTTTAGAAATCCAGAAAATAATATAGTCGCAAAAGGTAAGTTTGTAAAGGGTAAAAAAGAAGGAATATGGGAATTTCTCAAAAAAGGAAAAATTGTAAAAGAAAATATGAGTTTGCCTAATAGAATTAAATTTGTAAAAAAAGAAATTAAAAAAGAAGAATAGTTTATAAATTATACTTACAAAAGTATTTGTTTTAGTGATAAGACACATACTTTTTTTTTGATTTTTGATGTAAATTTGTAAATCGAAATAAAAAAAATGAAAAGAGTTGTTGTAGGACTTTCTGGTGGTGTAGATTCGAGTGTTGCGGCCTATCTTTTGAAAGAGCAGGGATATGAAGTAATCGGTCTTTTTATGAAAAATTGGCATGATGATTCAGTTACAATTTCTAACGAATGTCCATGGCTTGAAGATAGTAACGACGCACTTTTAGTAGCAGAAAAACTTGGAATTCCTTTTCAAACAGTAGATTTGAGCATACAATACAAAGAAAAAATAGTTGACTATATGTTCAACGAATATGAAAAAGGTCGAACACCCAATCCAGATGTATTGTGCAATCGAGAAATTAAGTTTGATGTTTTTATGAAAATTGCATTATCGCTTGGTGCAGATTATGTTGCAACAGGACATTATTGCAGAAAAGGGACAATTGATGTCGATGGAAAACCAATGTATCAGTTGCTTGCGGGAACAGATGGTAACAAAGATCAATCTTATTTTTTATGTCAATTATCACAAGATCAACTCGCAAAATCTTTATTCCCTATCGGTGAGTTAACAAAACCAGAAGTTAGAAGTATAGCAAGTAAAATGGAGCTAGTAACGGCTGAGAAAAAAGATTCACAAGGTTTGTGTTTTATAGGAAAAGTTCGATTACCCGATTTTTTACAACAACAATTAAAGTCGAAAGTTGGTATCATTTATGAAATAGAAGCATCTAATGAAGTCTATTTTACACCATTACCAGATTTCAAAAATTTAGAAGACGAGTTAATTTATAAAGCCAAGTCAATTTCCTACAATAACAGTATGGGAAAAGCTGTGGGAAAACACCAAGGTGCTCATTATTTTACAATTGGACAACGCAAAGGATTGAATGTAGGAGGCACAAAAGAAGCATTATTTATTATAGGCACAAATGTAAATACCAACGAAATTTATACTGGTCAAGGCAATCAACATCCAGGATTATTTAAACAAGTTTTAAAAGTTTTACCCACAGAAATTCATTGGATTCGAGAAAATTTAAAACTTAAAATTGGAGAATCGATGAAAGTTTTGGCTCGAATAAGATATCGTCAAGAATTACAAAAAGCAAGCTTACATCAATTTGAATCTGGTCTGTATGTAGTTTTTGATACGCCACAATCGGCAATAACTGAGGGTCAATTTGTCGCTTGGAATATTGGTGAGGAATTAGTTGGTTCGGGTGTAATTTCGTAAATTCGTATAATTAAATTCTTGATTCAATGAAAAAATTGTTGCTTTTTATTGTTTTGATTTCCTTTTCACTTTCTTATTCTCAAGAAGATGCCTGGGTTTATTTCAACAACAAACCTGATTACCAAACATATTTTGACAATCCGTTACTTATGTTAACCCAGCGTGCATTAGATAGAAGAAATGTTCAAAATATTCTTTTAAACATAAATGATGTACCCGTTTATCAATTCTATATTGATCAAATAACTGCAACTTCAGGAATCGAAGTTAAAGCAAAATCGAAATGGTTAAACTGTCTTCACATTCGCGGTAGCATTTCAGATATTACGACTTTAACTTCTTTTAATTTTGTAGATCATATTCAGTTTGCAAATAATTTGCTCAACTCAAAAAATGCAAGTATTAAACCAACTTCGCCAATAAACAAAAATTTAAATGTCCAAACTGCATTTGCCTATGGTAACTCAGCAAATCAAATACAAATGTTAAACGGACATTTACTTCATCAACAAAATTTTACTGGAACGGGGAAAATAATTGCAGTTTTAGACGCTGGATTTCCTGGTGTTAATATAGCATCACCATTTCAAAGACTGCGAGATAATAATCAAATTTTAGGTGGTTATAATTATGTAGATAGAAGCACAAATATTTATACTAATAATTCTCACGGCACCTTAGTGCTATCTTCGATGGGTGGATATGTCGAAAATCAATTAGTAGGAACTGCACCAGATGCCAACTATTATTTATTTATTACAGAAGATACCGCAAGCGAAAATCCAGTTGAAGAAAGTAATTGGGTTGAGGCTGCAGAAGAAGCTGACCGACTTGGCGTAGATATAATTACAACTTCGTTAGGATATTTTTCATATGATAATCCAGACTACAGCCATACCTACAGCGACATGACCGGCAATGCAAATTTTGCTTCAAAAGGAGCAAATATTGCTTTTAGCAAAGGTATCATTATTGTTGCCAGTGCAGGAAATGAAGGTAGTACCTCTGAACCACATATTGGTGTACCAGCAGAAGCCACAAATGTTTTAGCAATTGGAGCTGTAAAACCTGACAGAACCAGAGCAAATTTTAGTTCAATTGGCCCAAGTTTTGACAATAGAATAAAGCCAGATGTCATGGCACAAGGTCAAAATTGTGCAGTATCAAATACCAATGGCGATATTATTTCAGCCAATGGAACCTCTTTTTCTGGTCCAATCATGGCGGGAATGATTGCTTGTTTATGGCAAGCAGTTCCTAGTTTAAGTAATCAAGCTATAATTGAATTAGTAAAACAATCATCAGATAATTATAGTACTCCAAACGAATTTTATGGATATGGAATTCCCGATTTTGAATTGGCATTAATGAATACTTTACTTTCTGTTGATCAATTTCAACAAACAGATTTTATTATTTACCCAAACCCTATTCAAAATAATTTTGCTATTCACTTCTCAAATAAATCCTATGAAGCTTCAATTTCTGTTTATAACAATTTAGGTCAATTGATTTTACAAAATAGTCAGGTAAAATCAGATATTTCTTTAGATACTTCTTCGCTCAACTCAGGAATTTATTTTTACAAAATTGAAGGTAAAAATGAAACTCAAACTGGAAAATTGATTAAAAATTAATGAATAAAATTACAAAGCTTTTCAATATAACATATCCAATAATTCAAGGTGGAATGATTTGGAATAGTGGGTACAAACTTGCAAGTGCCGTAAGTAACGCTGGTGGTTTAGGATTAATTGGCGCAGGTTCTATGTATCCCGAAGTGTTGAAAGAACATATCCAAAAATGTAAAAAAGCAACCAACAAACCTTTTGGTGTAAATGTCCCAATGTTGTATCCTAATATTGAGGAAATCATAAAAATTATAATCGATGAAAGTGTTAAAATAGTATTTACATCAGCGGGAAATCCAAAAACTTGGACTTCTTTATTAAAACAAAACGGAATTATAGTTGTACATGTTGTTAGTAGTTCAAAATTTGCACTAAAAGCACAAGAAGCTGGAGTTGACGCGGTTGTTGCCGAAGGTTTTGAAGCTGGCGGTCATAACGGACGAGAAGAAACGACAACACTAACGTTAATACCAATAGTGAAAGAACATATTTCGATTCCGATAATAGCAGCGGGAGGTATTGCAACTGGTCGCGGTATGCTTGCTGCAATGGTTCTTGGAGCTGACGGCGTTCAAATGGGAAGTCGATTTGTTGCTTCAACCGAAAGCTCGGCACACAATAACTTTAAGAAAACTGTTTTAGAAACTAGCGAAGGTGAAACCCAATTGACATTGAAAGAATTAGCTCCTGTGCGTTTGATTAAAAATAAATTCTTTAACGATATACAAGAATTATACACCCAAAGCCCATCTAAAGAAGATTTGGAAAATTTGCTGGGAAAACGTCGTGCAAAACGCGGTATGTTTGAAGGAGATTTAATAGAAGGTGAACTCGAAATAGGACAGATTTCAGGGTTAATTCACGAAATACTTCCTGTTCAAATAATTTTTGAAAAAATAATTTCAGAATTTGAAATTGCCAAAAAAGAAGCCATTAGTTTATGAAAAAGTTAGCACATATTTTAATAATGGGTTTTGTCTCTGTGATACACGCCCAACAACGACCAAAACTCGTAGTAGGAATTGTAGTCGATCAAATGAAAATGGAGTATTTATATCGATTTTCAGACGATTTTTCAGACAATGGATTCAAACGATTAATAAATAATGGCTATACTTTTCAAAATGTTCATTACAATTATTTACCAACCTATACTGCGCCAGGACACGCATCAATTTATACAGGCACGACACCCGCAATCCACGGAATTGTGGGTAACGAGTGGTTTAGTCGCAGCCTATCTAAAGATGTATATTGCACAGACGACTCAACTGTTAAAATCCTAGGTGATGGAACTGAAAACGAAGGCAAAATGTCGCCAAAAAATTTACAAAGCACTACTATTACTGACGAACTAAGGTTGGCAACCAACTTTAAAGGAAAAGTTATTGGCATCAGTTTGAAAGATAGAGGTGCCATATTGCCAGCAGGTCACTTTGCAAATTGGGCTTTTTGGTATAGTAAAACAGGAGCGTTTATTTCGAGTAATTTTTATGGTGATAAATTACCCGATTGGGTTACCAATTTTAATAACGAAAAAAACTTTTTGCCTTACATAAATAAAGGCTGGGATTTGTTAAAATCAATAGAAACATACAATGAAAGTCTTGCTGATGATAATAAATATGAAGGAAAACTAAACGGTGCAAAACCTATCTTTCCTTACAACTTAAAAGAAATGTATGATAAATCAGATGCAGGAATTATTCGTTCTACACCCTTTGGAAACAATTTATTGGCTGACTTTGCAAAAAAAGCAATAGAAAATGAACAATTAGGAAAAGATGATACTACCGATTTTTTAACCATTAGTTTCTCATCAACCGATTATGTGGGTCATATTCTTGGACCTAGATCAATAGAACTTCAGGATACCTATTTGAGATTAGATTTAACAATCGCCGATTTTCTTGCTTATTTAGATAAAAATGTAGGAAAAGATAATTATTTATTGTTTTTGACAGCTGATCATGCTGGAGCAGAAAACGCTCAATTTTTAAAAGATAATAAATACAATGTAAAAAATATTGATCCCAAAGATATTTCAAAAGCCATCAAAAAATTCTCTACTGATACTTATGGAGAAGATTTAGTTTTAGATTATTCAAATTTTAATTTATATTTTAAGAAAGATATAATTGCCTCTAAAAGTTTAAAATTGACCGATGTAAAACTAGCATTTAAAGAATTTTTAATGACACAAGAACAAGTAAAACGAGTCTATACTGAAGAAGAAATTTTATCAAATTCAGGAAATGATTATTATTTAAATTGTATTGCTAAAGGCTATGACACTACTCAAAATGGTGATCTAGTTATACTTGACAAACCAGGATTTATAGAATATGGTGCAACAGGAACTTCTCACGGCACTATGTATAGTTATGATACTCACGTACCACTATTGTTTTATGGCTGGAATATCCCAAAAGGTGAAACCCACTCAAAAAAGTACATCACACAAATTGCACCGACAATAGCACAGAAAATTAAAATAGCATTCCCGAGCGGAAGCGAATGTGAAGTTTTGACTGAAATACTCGATAAAAAATAAAATTATTTTACAAAATTTTATTTACACCTCAATTAAAGTTTGATTTTTCAAAATATCATCAATAGTTTCGCGGTTTCTTATTAAATATCCTTTTCCATTTTTCCATAATACTTCAGCCGGTTTATATCTTGAATTATAGTTAGATGCCATCGAAAAACAATAAGCACCCGCATTTTTAAAACATAAAATGTCTCCTTCTGTAATTTCTGCAATACGTCTATTGTTTGCAAAAGTATCGGTTTCACAAATGTATCCTACAACAGTATAAAAACGCTCTTTACCTTTTGGATTTGAAATGTTTTCTATGCTGTGTTGCGAACCATATAACATGGGACGAATTAAATGATTGAACCCACTATCAATACCAGCAAAAACTGTACTTGTGGTTTGTTTTACAACATTAACTTTAGCAAGAAAATAGCCTGCTTCGCTCACTAAAAATTTTCCAGGCTCGAATGCTAAAGTTAATTCGCGCCCATATTCTTTTTGAAAAGATAAAAACCGTTTGGATAATTTTCTACCTAACTCTTCTATATTAGTTTCGATATCGTCTTTTTTGTACGGAACTTTAAACCCAGAGCCAAAATCAAGAAAATCTAAATTTTTGAAATTTTTTGCCGTATCAAATAAAATTTCAGCTGCATAAAGAAATACTTCTATGTCAAGAATATCGCTTCCTGTGTGCATATGAATGCCGTTAATATTCATTTTTGTATTTTCTACAATGCGCAACACGTGGGGAATTTGATAAATAGAAATTCCAAATTTACTATCAATATGACCTACCGAAATATTTTGGTTTCCTCCAGCCATAACGTGTGGATTGATTCGAATACACACAGGAATTTGCGGATATTTTGTGCCAAAATGCTCGAGAATTGACAAGTTGTCGATGTTAATTTGAACACCAAGATGAGCTACTTCTTCGATTTCTTCAAATGAAACTCCATTTGGTGTATAAATTATTTTGTGAGGTAAAAATCCTGAAAGTATTCCTAATTTTACTTCTTGAATAGAAACAGTATCTAGCCCTGAATCTAAATTTTTAAACAATTTTAAAATAGAAATATTAGAAAGTGCTTTCATTGCATAATTGATTCTAAGGTTTTCTACTTTTGAAAATGCATTTTTTAGTCTGTTATATTGCGATTCAATTTTGTGACTATCGTATACATACAAAGGATTTTCAAATTGTTTTGATACTAAAAGTAAATCGTTTGGCGACATAGTTTATATTTTGTACCAAATTTATAATTTATAAAACAATATCAACCTACAGATTTATATTAAAACGTTTTCGTTAATAAATTGTAGTTGATTTTAAGTTTGTTTTAGCCCAAATCGAAGCGGTAGCTTTTTGAAATAGGAGTGGTAGTTTTTTTAGCGAAAAAATTGCGACCAACGGAAGCACATTTTTTGCTAAAAAAAACAACACGAAATGAAAAAACTACAAGTGAAGAGTTAGGAATAGCTTCGAATAAAAAAAAAGAAAATTGATTATAGTTATATGTATTTTTAGTTATTTTTGTGCCACTTCTAAAGTTTAATACAATTATGGACATACACGAATATCAAGGAAAAGAAATATTAGCCAGTTATGGTGTAAAAGTACAACGGGGTTATGTTGCCAACAATCCTCAGGAAGCTGTTGCTGCAGCTAAAAGATTAACTGCCGAAGTCGGAACTGGATGGCACGTTATTAAGGCACAAGTGCATGCTGGCGGTCGTGGAAAAGGTGGTGGAGTAAAACTTGCTAAAAACTTACAGCAAGTAGAAGAGTTGGCCGAACAAATAATTGGCATGCAACTTATAACGCCACAAACTAGTGCCGAAGGTAAAAAAGTTCACAAAGTTCTAGTGGCAGAAGATGTGTATTATCCTGGAGAAAGTGAAACTAGCGAATTTTATATTTCGGTATTATTAAACAGAGCTTCTGGCAGAAATATGATTGTATATTCTACCGAAGGCGGAATGGATATTGAGGAAGTTGCAGAGCATACACCACAATTGATTCATAATGAAGAAATTGACCCAAATGTAGGTTTACAGGGTTTTCAAGCAAGACGCATTGCTTTTAACTTGGGACTTTCTGGAAATGCTTTTAAAGAAATGGTGAATTTTATTGATGCTTTATATAAGGCTTACATAGGTTCTGATGCTTATATGTTTGAAATAAATCCAGTTTTAAAAACATCAGATAATAAAATAATTGCTGTTGATGCTAAGGTAAATTTAGATGATAATGCTTTGTATAGACATCCAAATTTAGCAGAATATCGTGACGTTCGCGAGGAAAATCCGATAGAGGTTGAAGCAAAAGCGGCAGGTTTAAATTATGTTGACCTTGACGGTACAGTGGGTTGCATGGTTAATGGTGCAGGTTTAGCAATGGCAACGATGGATTTAATAAAATATGCAGGTTTTGAGCCAGCAAATTTTTTGGATGTTGGCGGAACAGCTGATGCAAAAAGAGTTGAACTTGCTTTTAGAATCATTTTGAAAGATCCAAATGTAAAAGCAATTTTAATTAATATATTTGGTGGTATAGTGCGTTGTGACAGAGTTGCTCAAGGTGTCGTTGATGCTTATAAAAATATGGGAGATGCTATAAAGGTTCCTATAATTGTGAGACTTCAAGGTACAAATGCTGAAATCGCAAAAGAGTTAATAGATAATTCTGGAATGCCAATTTTGTCAGCAGTACAATTTCAAGAAGCGGCAGATCAAGTTAAGAAGGCTTTAAGCTAGCCTATTTAAACTATTATAAATTAATCCTGAGTTTTGGCTCAGGATTTTTTTATTTAATTCTTAATTTAATGGCATTTTATGAGTTGGTGTACATTTAAAAAGAAATATTTTCTGTTTTTTACAATGTTATTTATTGTAGAATTTATAATTGCACTTTATGTTAATGATAATTTTATTAGACCTTTTTTCGGAGATTTTTTAGTAGTAATAATGATTTATTGCTTTTTGATGAGTTTTCTTCAGTTTTCAAAAATTAAGGTTGCATTATCTACATTGGTTATTTCTTTCCTAATTGAATTTTCACAATACTTTAATTTACTTACAGTACTAAGATTGGAAAATTCTAAAGTTGCGAGAGTTGTTTTGGGAAATTCATTTTCCTTTATCGATTTGAGCTGTTATTTATTTGGAATTATTTTTACTATCTGTATTGAAAAAATAAAACTAAAAAGAAATTTTTAACTATTTACAGCTTGTTTCGAGATTATTTCGGCAACCAACCTTCCCGTTTTCATTGCAGCATTTATAGAACCATTTAACAAATGATCGCCACAAACAAAAAGATTTTCTGAAATTTGCATTTTAGAGATATCAATTTCATTTTCGATAGTTTCTAAATTTGGTAAAGCATATTTAACTCTGTAAGCTCTTAAAAATTTCCAAGTTGTAGTTTTTTCACCATACCATTGTGCTAATTCTGTTTGAATATTGATGGCAAGTTCCTGATCTGAAATTTCAGGAATTCCATTACAAGATACAGATATTAAAACTTTACCATTTGGGGCATATTTTTTTGAAACATTTGTCATTACTGTCAAGTTTGTCACCCATTTTCTTTTGTGGGAAGCATTTAAAATTACAACAGCATTTTTATTTGGGGCAACATCAGTTTCAAAATATACATTGGTAACCGAATGCGATTTTATATTTACATCAGGAAGATACTTCTTAACAAAGGTAGAAGCCTCTGTAGCAATCAATATAAAAGGAGCTTCATACTCTTTATTACATTCTGTTTGAATCTTGTTTTTATCAATATTTAAAATTTTAGTATTAAAAATAATTGTTTCCTTGGGCAACATTGATTCCAATTGTTTTGGAATTTCTTCCATTCCAAGCTCTGGAATTGTGGCATTTCCATCAGAAAACATTTTCATAACAAAATCAAACATTCTATTTGAGGTTTCTAAGGTATTCTCTAAAAATATTCCCGAAAAAAAAGGTTTATAAAAAAGGTCAATCATTTTTTTACTAAATCCGATATTTTTTAGATGAATATGAGTTGCTGTTTCTTCTTGTTTAAAAATTGTAGGAATTGAAATCTTTACTAATCTAAACTTTAAAACTAAGGTGTTTAATTTGTCCCTAAAACTACCAACTGGAGCAAAGATTGTAGAGAATAATGCTGTAGGACGACGAAACGGATCGGCAATTTCAAACTGGCCTCCGTCATAAAGAACTGTAGCACCAGGTAGAAATTTTTTTAAATGTAGCTTTTCATAATCCAATAATTTTTTTGTCTCTGGATATGAATCGAGAAGCACTTGAAATCCGTGATCAAAACGAAATCCATCTACAACATCTGTTTTAATTCTGCCTCCTACTCTATCTGTGGCTTCAAGAATTAAAACTTTTTTACCCATTTTATGAAGATAAACAGCTGCTGTTAATCCTGAAATTCCTGCACCTATTATAATAACTTCTGGTTTCACTTTTTTTATTCAAAATTAGTGTTTTGTTGTTAGTTTAAAAATTTGATTTAAAAAATTATTTAAATTTATTGAAGTATCCTAAAAAATCATTTTTGGAGACAACTAAAATCTTTATTTTAGATTAAAAAACTCATAATCCGACAAGTTGTCATAACAATTGTGTAGAATTTTATTAATAACTGACAATTTTAAACCTTTTGTCCGTTGGCACAATACTTGCATTTTGACAACTCGAGTAAAAAAATTGAATTTTCTAAAATTAAATAAATATAAAAATGGGAAAAATAATCGGAATTGATTTGGGTACAACCAATTCGTGCGTATCTGTAATGGAAGGTCAGGAAGCAGTTGTAATTCCAAACTCAGAAGGAAAAAGAACAACGCCATCTATAATTGCTTTTGTAGAAGGTGGTGAAATTAAGGTGGGAGATCCTGCAAAAAGACAAGCAGTTACAAATCCGACTAAAACTATTGCATCTATTAAACGTTTTATGGGTCATACTTTTTCTGAAACTACAGAAGAAGCTAAAAGAGTACCTTATAGTGTTGTAAAAGGTGACAATAATACGCCAAGAGTAGATATCGATGGTCGTTTATATACAGCACAAGAATTGTCAGCAATGACACTTCAAAAAATGAAAAAAACTGCCGAAGACTATTTAGGTCAAACAGTTACAGAGGCAGTTATTACAGTTCCAGCATATTTTAATGATGCGCAACGTCAAGCTACAAAAGAGGCTGGAGAAATTGCTGGTCTTAAAGTAATGAGAATTATCAATGAGCCAACCGCAGCAGCATTAGCATACGGATTAGACAAAAAAGGTAAAGATCAAAAAATTGCAGTATATGATTTAGGTGGTGGAACTTTTGATATTTCAATCCTTGAATTAGGAGATGGAGTTTTTGAAGTACTTTCAACAAACGGAGATACACATTTAGGTGGAGACGATTTTGATCAAACAATCATCGATTGGTTGGCAAATGAATTTAAAGCTGAAGAAGGAATAGATTTACGTCTTGATCCTATGTCGTTACAAAGAATTAAAGAAGCTGCAGAGAAAGCAAAAATCGAATTGTCATCTTCGGCAGAAACTGAAATCAATTTGCCTTATGTAACAGCAACTGCTTCTGGACCTAAACACTTAGTAAAAAAATTATCAAGAGCTAAATTTGAGCAATTATCTGATGCTTTGGTAAAACGTTCAATGGAACCCGTTGCAAAAGCGTTGAAAGATGCAGGTTTGTCAACTTCAGATATTGATGAAGTAATATTAGTGGGTGGTTCTACTAGAATGCCAAGAATTGCTGACGAAGTAGAGAAATTTTTTGGTAAAAAAGCTTCAAAAGGAGTTAACCCAGACGAAGTTGTTGCTATTGGAGCAGCAATTCAAGGTGGTGTACTTTCTGGAGATGTAAAAGATGTGTTATTATTAGATGTAACGCCACTTTCTTTAGGAATAGAGACTATGGGTGGAATCATGACAACTTTAATAGAATCAAATACAACAATTCCTACTAAGAAATCTCAAATATTTTCAACAGCTGCCGATTCTCAACCTACGGTAGAATTACACGTTCTGCAAGGTGCTAGAGCAATGGCTGCTGATAACAAAACTATTGGTCGTTTTAACTTAGACGGTATTCCACCAGCCCCAAGAGGAGTTCCACAAATTGAAGTAACGTTTGATATTGATGCAAATGGAATCATTAAAGTTTCGGCTACAGATAAAGGTACAGGAAAATCGCATGATATTCGTATCGAAGCTTCATCAGGATTAACATCCGAAGAAATCGAAAGAATGAAAAAAGATGCTGAAGCAAATGCTGGAGCAGATAAAATTGCGAGAGAAAAAGCTGAAAAAATTAATGAAGCAGATAGTTTGATTTTCCAAACTGAATCTCAATTGAAAGAGTTAGCAGATAAAATATCTGATGATAATAAAACTGCAATCGAGTATGCATTAACCGAATTGAGAATGGCACATCAATCACAAGATGTTGAAGCTATTCAAAAAGGTTTAGACAACGTAAATGCGGCTTGGAAAACTGCAACTGAAGCTATGTATGCACAGACAGAAGCAGGACAATCGCAAGATGAACCTCAAGCACAAGCTCAACCATCTGGTGATAACACACAAGATGTAGAATTTGAAGAAGTTAAATAATAAAATTTAAACTTTTCTTTTAGTTCTTTTGGATTAAATTAATTTTAAAAAGTCGAGTTAGCAATAACTCGGCTTTTTTTTGTTTATTTCTTAAACATTTTTAAAATAACCCATGCATGAGGGAATGTTATTGATGCCAAAAAAGAAAAGAATATAGCATCAAAAAGTTTATAATCTTTAAAAAATAAATATAAAATAGTGATTCCCAAAAGTGAAATTATCCAATATGCAAAAGCAGATTTAAAATATAATTTAAAATTATCGAAAGAATAAGTACCATACAAAAAACGAATTTGATCACGTAGAGAAGGAATACTGTGCCAAAAAATGAAATATAGCGCAAATCCCCAAATTAAACTCCCAACTTTAAACAAAATCAAAAATACCAATAGGTAAAATAACTCCTCAATTATATTAATTCTAAATTTTTCTGATTTGTAATAAAAATATAGGAAGAAAAAAATTAGTGAAATTCCAGAAATTAATGCTAAGTTTTTAATATTAATAAAAGCTACATCAATATCGATTATAGAAAAAATTATTTTATCAACTTCTTTGATGTGAAATTCAAATAAAAGCAACAGAATAAAAATACCATAGTTAAATTGAAAAATAGATTTTAACCATTTAGAATTATTAACATCAAGTTCCTGCCAGTGTTGTTCTCCAAAATGGTAACCACTTATAAGTATAAATAATAAAAGTGCAAGCCAAGGGATTATTAAAAATAAAAATGCCGAAAATAAAACTACAGATATATAGGAAGAAATTAACTTAATAAATGAAGTTGACCTATTTGAATCGTTAATTTTCATAAAAAGAACTAAATCGTTTGCGCCATGAAGTATGCCAAAAGATAAAATAAGCACAAAACCAAATATAATTTGCAATTTATTTTCAAAAAAAGAGGTTATCCAAAGCCCTAAAAAGCTTGCAACTATTGATAAGTTAGAGTTTTTCAACATAATTTTAATTATTGTTTAAAAATAGTTAAAAAAAAGTAAACAAAAGTTTTTATTTTTGTTTAGTGTTCTTTATATTTGCTTAAACAATTTAACCAATTGTGTAAAACAAATAATTTAACCAAATTCATTTTATTATGACAAATTTTATGTTTATTTCTGCTTCAGTTTCTAAAATGTTACCAGATGATTACACTGGATTTACATTTTTTGTAGGTTGCATGGCTATGATGGCTGCATCTGCATTTTTCTTTTTATCATTAAATCAATTTGATAAAAAGTGGCGTACTTCAGTTTTAGTCTCTGGATTGATTACCTTTATTGCAGCAGTGCATTATTTCTACATGAAAGAATACTGGGGAGAGTTTCATGAGTCGCCAACATTCTTCAGATATGTTGACTGGGTACTTACAGTTCCATTGATGTGTGTAGAGTTTTATTTAATCTTGAAAGTAGCAGGAGCAAAAACAGGATTATTATGGAAAATGATCTTCTATTCTATCGTAATGTTAGTTACAGGATATTTAGGAGAAACAATTTTCAAAGACCAAGCTCAAATTTGGGGTTTCATCTCTGGAGTTGCTTATTTTGCAATTGCATATGAGATATGGTTAGGAAGTGCTTCAAAATTAGCAAAAAATGCTGGTGGAGATGTTTTAGCAGCTCACAAAATATTATGTTGGTTTGTATTAGTTGGTTGGGCAATTTATCCTTTAGGATATATGTTAGGGACTGACGGATGGTACACATCAGTTTTAGGAAAAGGTAGTGTAGATGTAGCTTACAACATTGCAGATGCTATCAACAAAATCGGGTTTGGTTTAGTAGTTTATAGTTTAGCTGTTAAATCAACTGATAAATAGTTTATTTTAAGTTTATTGGTTAAAAACCGTTTGCCAAAAGCAAACGGTTTTTTTTTAACATTATACTGTGATTTTTATTACTACTTTAGTATCTAAATATTAAACCTATAAATAAATTTAAAATGAAAAAAAATCTAATCTTATTTTTAACATTGATTTTGTGTGTCACAAATTATGCACAAAAGAAAAAAATTGCTAAATCAACTGAAAAAATAAGTAAATCTTCGACAGCTTTAGCAAAAGTGGACAATCTTGAACTAGAGATTAAAAACACAAATTTTCAGATAACTATAAATGGTTCTGGAAAATCGAATGATGCAATTGTTATTAAAAATATTGATTCAAAATTTATACCTACTGAAACTAAATTAATTGCATTTACTGCAAGTGGAACAAAACTTTATTTAGTCTCTTGGACTGAAAAAATCGTAACCAAAACAGAAAATAAAAATGAGGAATCTGTAACAATTTTTAGCCAGATATATGATATTGCAACTAAAACGCTACTATTTGTAAACACACAATTGACAAGTAAAATAACTGAAAAAGTGTTTTTAGATAGACTTAAAAATGCAAGTGAGACACAGGAAAGATTACATAAAGAAGGTTATGAACTCACTTTAAATCCAGATGGATCATTAATTCAGAGAAGTAAAACTAAAGAAGTGAAACTAGTTTTTGATCCTAAAACTTTAAAGTATAATGAAATAAAAAAGAAATAATAAAAATCTTAAGGTTAATTTTTAAGATTTTTTTGGTTTTCCATTATTATATCTTACCTTTTCTACAACTTCAATTTTTTTCTCAGGACGTGGTTTTGGCTTTGATTTAAAATTAGAATTTATTTTTTTATTAGATAAATCTTTAGGAGTTTGATTGCCCCGATTTTCATTAAATTCATTTGAATGTAC
Source organism: Flavobacterium sp. (assembly GCA_025351785.1). GTDB lineage: Bacteria > Bacteroidota > Bacteroidia > Flavobacteriales > Flavobacteriaceae > Flavobacterium. Next base: position 16,728 of record JANXVF010000059.1, on the reverse strand, counting down.
TTTCTTTACAAATTCCTTTTTAGGTTGTAACGAAAGTTTATTTTTCTTTAAAACTTCTTGTGCATTCTTCGGATTTTCTTTAGTACCGCGCAAATAGATTATTAATCCGTTAAGAAAATTTCTTAAAATTTGGTCGCCACACAACATAAAATCCGAATGATCTTCGGCTCTAAAAATATTGCCTATTTCACCTTTAGAAATTCTGAAATCTACTAATTCTAAAATCTCAATAATTTGATCATCCCTTAACTGCAGAGCAACTCTTAACTTTTTGAAAATATCGTTATTATTCATATTGCAAACTTATTTATTATACTGTATTTAAGTATAATTTTAAAAAAGCCAAAGATAAGCATTTTTAAAACCTTCACGCCACAATTTTTCGTTGTGTTTCCCCCCTTTTACTATGATTTTTTTATTCAACATTTTACAACTGCATCGTTTGGTATTTACTTGATATTCCATAGCATTCATATCTTTTACCATATCATCATCTCCTTCGTTATCGCCACATAAAAAGTAAACTTTGGTTTTAAAACTTTTTGCATTTTCTATTAAACTAAAAATTTCCTTTCTGTTAAACCAAAATGACGGAGAAAAACAACCCACTTTACCGAAAACGTCTGGATATTTTATAGCGGCATAAAAAGAAACCAAACCACCAAGGGAGCTTCCCATGATACAGGTATTTTTTAAATTAGATTTTGTTCTGTAATTTTTATCTATGTTCGGTTTAAGAGTTTTTACAATAAACTCTAAATAATTATCGGCATTTCCGCCTCCATATTTCTCGTTTTTAAATGGTGTTAATTCTTCCATTCGTTTTTCATTTCCATGCTCAATGCCTATTACAATAACTTGTGCATTAATACTATCTAAGGTTTCATCAACATTCCACTCACCTACATATGAAGTTTTGGCATCAAATAAATTTTGGGCGTCGTGCATATAAATAACTGGATATTTTTTGCGCGATGATTCATAATTTTTAGGCAGATATACCCAAATTTTCTTTGTTGTTTTTAGTTGTGGACTATCTAAAGTGAAAGTAGAAACCTGTTTGCCTGCTGTACTTTGCTGGGCAAATAAATTGCTAGAAAGTATGAAAATAAAGATAAAGAAATATGCTTTCAAATGGTAGCTTTTTAAGATGTTAAAAAAAATAGTATTTTAGCTAAAAATAAATTATATGGAAACAAAAATACAAAAAATGAGTTTACTTTTAAATATGATTGCTTTTGCAATTGTTGATGGTAAACTTCACAAAAAAGAATATTTATTTTTACTTATGATTGCAACTGAACTTGGAATCGATAAAAAAGAATTTAATGAACTATTTCATCAAGAAATGGATTGTAAAATTATAAAAAACGACTTTGACAGAATTCTACAATTTTACAGACTGGCTTTGTTGATGCACAGTGATAGTATTTTGCATGAATCTGAAATAATAAAAATTCATGAAATTGGATTAAAAATGAACTTAAGTCCTTTTGCCATAAAAAGAGTTTTAAAGGCAATCGAGGATTCGCCAACAAAAACCATTTCGCCTAACTATCTGATAAAAATATTTCAAGAACAGTTGAATTGAAATTTATTTTTTAATTTTTATACTCGCATGCTTCGATTATATAGAAATTGAAATCTTTTTTTGCTGGTATTTATAAAAAAGTAGTGTTTGATTTATAGAAGATACAATATGCTTTTGCTCCAAAAATAAATTTCAGAACAGAGCTATACAAATAGTTTGACTATCTTTGTGAAACACAACAATACTGATAAAATGAATTCTGGTACCAGTCAACGATACACACTTCGCGGTGTTTCCGCTTCAAAAGAGGATGTTCATAACGCTATAAAAAATATTGACAAAGGATTGTTTCCAAAGTCTTTTTGTAAAATTGTCCCCGATTATTTGACTCAAGATTCCGATTATTGTTTGATAATGCATGCTGATGGCGCCGGAACGAAATCGTCTTTAGCTTATTTGTATTGGAAAGAAACAGGAGATATATCTGTTTGGAAAGGTATTGCACAAGATGCATTAATTATGAATATTGACGACTTGCTTTGTGTGGGAGCCACTGACAATATTTTGCTTTCATCTACTATTGGTAGAAACAAAAATTTGATTCCTGGCGAAGTAATTTCAGAAATAATTAATGGCACCGAAGCTTTAATTGAAGAGTTAAAAACTTTTGGGGTAACAATACATTCTACTGGAGGAGAAACTGCAGATGTTGGCGATTTAGTTCGCACAATTATTGTAGATTCGACTGTTATTGCTAGAATGAAACGTTCTAAAGTTATAGATAATGCTAATATAAAAGCTGGTGATGTTATTGTTGGATTGGCTTCTTTTGGAAAATCTAACTATGAAAAAGAATACAACGGTGGCATGGGAAGTAACGGATTAACTTCGGCCAGGCATGACGTGTTTTCTAATGCTTTGGCTATTAAATATCCCGAAAGTTTTGATGCTTCGGTACCGACAAATTTAGTATATTCGGGATCAGCAAATCTTACCGATCCTGTAGATGATGTTCCAATTAATGCAGGAAAATTAGTGCTTTCGCCTACTCGAACTTATGCTCCTATCATTAAACAAATTTTAGAAAAATATACCCCAAAAGATATTCACGGAATGGTGCATTGTAGCGGTGGAGCACAAACTAAAATCTTACATTTTATAGATAATCTTCATGTAATAAAAGACAACCTATTTTCGGTGCCTCCACTATTTAAATTGATTCAGGAACAATCGAAAACCGATTGGAAAGAGATGTATCAAGTTTTTAATTGTGGTCATCGTATGGAATTGTACGTTCCAAAGGAAATTGCTCAGGATATTATCGAAATTTCAAAGTCGTTTAATATTGATGCACAAATTGTAGGCAAAGTTGAACCTTTTGATGGAAAAAAACTAACTATACTATCAGAGTATGGAACATTTGAATATTAAATTAAAGAAAAAAGATGTTGGTAATACCAAAAACAGGAACTGACAAATTGCAGTTTGGAATGAAACAAAGCGATGTAATTTTGATTTTAGGAAATCCTGATAAGAAGTTTAATGATGATGATAAAAATATTATTTTCTTATATAACGATTTAAAATTGCGATTAACCTTTTATGAGGATGAGCAATTTCGTTTTGGATATTTGATATCTTCAAATCCAGACTTAGTTTTGTTTGATCTAAATGTTATTGGTCAAGATGGTTTGGATGTAAAAAATAAATTAATTTTTGATGGAATTAAAACGTGGGAACAAGAAAGTTTTGATTCGACTGAAAATTATTTTAACGAAAGTAACTGGCTCACGTTGCAAGTAGAATTTGGAACTATTATTAGAGTTGAAATTGGAGCAATAATAAACGACAAAGACGAATTTGATTGGAAATTTAAAGGCTAAATTTAATAATCCTATTTTATTTATATAAAGTACTAGGTCTTTACTATTAATATTCTATAAGTAGTTATTTATTTAATGCTTTTTAAAAATAAGTTTTATTTCAAAATTATAAAAACAAACAAAGCTCGAAAAAATAAATTTTCGAGCTTTTAATTTTTTAAAACTATTACTTAGGTGTTGCTGTAGTTTCAATTTTTGCAGGAGCTTCTAACATTTCTATTTCAAAAATAATATTCGAGTTTGGTGGGATTACTGTTCCAGCACCACGCTCGCCATATCCAAGTTTTGAAGGTATAAAAACTGTTGCTTTGTCTCCTATTGACATTTGACTTAAACCTTCAATAAATCCAGGAATTAAACCATCTTTTTTTCCTGCAACAAATGGAAAAGGTTGATACCCATTCGCTTTAGCTCTGTTCTCGTCATACTTACCATACAGTTTGTTAATTTCTTCATAACTACTATCAAATAAACTTCCATCTTCTAAAAATCCTGCATAATGAATTAAGATATTTGTTCCGTCAGCTGGTTTCTTTCCAGTTCCTTTTTGAGTAATTGCGTATTGTAACCCAGATTCTGTTTTAGTTGAAGTTGCTTTTATTTTGCTTAATGAATTCATTTTTGCAGTCATAATAGAACCATATTTTGCTGTATATTCTTTCTTTTTTTCTGCTTCTGCTTCTACTAATTTTCTTTTATTTTCAGCATCTACTGCCGCTTGTTTTGCATCATCATTTCCTTTATTTGCAAAATAATCTGAAAAAACTTTAGCAGCATCAAACTTTTTAGCATCAGCTCCTTTACGGATGATAACAATTTTTGTTATAACATCATTTTGTTCTATTTTATTAACTACATCCATACCAGAAACAATACTTCCAAAGATTGAATGTTTATTATTTAACCAGGGTGTTTCTTTGTGAGTGATAAAAAACTGTGACCCATTAGTTTTAGGACCCGAATTTGCCATGGCTAAAACACCACCTTTATCAAAAATTAATGATGAATCAAATTCGTCTTTAAAAGCATAACCTGGACCACTAGACCCATTTCCTTCTGGGTCTCCACCTTGAATCATAAAATCTTTAATTACTCTATGAAATTTTAAACCATCATAAAAGTGTTTTCCTTTAAATTTTTCTCCCACTGCGGTATTTGTTCCTTCAGCTAATGCAATAAAATTTGCTACGGTTACAGGTGCTTTTTGGTATTCTAATTTCAGTAACATAACTCCTTTAGTCGAGTTTATTTCTGCAAAAATACCATCGGTTGCACTTTGAGCTGGTGTTGAAACCTGAGTTTTCATTGGCGCTTTTATTCCTCCTGTTATCATTTTTTTCTTAGATTGAGCGTTTGAAATTGTCATTCCAAGAAAAAAGATTAAAGCTACTTTAAATATTATTTTCATTGTTATTAATTTTATTAGTTGTTATTTTAATATGAGATAATCAATTATTTTTCAAACATTTGTACTTCAAAAATTATATTCGCGTTAGGCGGAATCACGTTTCCGGCGCCATTTTCTCCATAAGCTAAATTTGATGGAATGAATAATATAGCTTTATCTCCCAAATTTAATTTTTCTAATCCCTGAATAAAACCAGGAATCATTCCCTCCTTTGCACCTACTTGAAACGGAATATTTGCATAACCTCCTTGTGCATCTCGTTGTGAGTCATATTTTCCAAAAGCTTTTGCAACCGCAGTATTGTTTGAATCAAAAAGTGTTCCATCTTCTAAATATCCCGAATATTGAATATAAACTGTTGTTCCTACAACAGGTTTTTTGCCAGTTCCTTTTTCAAATATAGTATAAGCTAATCCAGTTGCCGTTTTTGTGGCATGTACCTTTTGATTTGCAATAAAAGCAAGTTTATCTGTAGTAGCTTTTAGTTTTATTGAACTCTCTAAAGCATTCTGTTTTTTTTGATTTTCGGCATCTTTAGAAAAATAATCCGAAAAAACTTTTAAAGCATCAAACTTTTTTGCGTCTTCGCCTTTTCGAATAATTTTTATAGAATTTATGGCATCATCTTGAGCTACTGCATTTACAACTTCCATTCCTTTTTCGACTACATGTCCAAAAATAGTATGCTTCCCGTTTAGCCAAGGTGTTTCAAGATGCGTAATAAAAAATTGGCTTCCGTTTGTTCCAGGTCCAGAATTTGCCATTGCTAAAATACCTCCTTTATTGAACTTGAGATCTGTAATTTCATCTTTAAATTTATATCCAGCATCGCCAGAACCGTTTCCCAAAGGATCGCCACCTTGAATCATAAAATTTGGAATAACTCGATGGAATTTTAAGCCGTCATACAATTTTTTTGTTTTATAGTCTTGAGATACAAAAGTGTTTGTTCCCTCGGCTAAAGTGACAAAATTTGCCACGGTAATTGGTGTTTTTTTATATTCTAACGATACTAAAATTGCACCTTTAGAGGTTTCTATTTCTGCATACAATCCGTCAGGAAGTTTGCTATGCTTGTCTTTGCACGAAATAAAAAAAGCTATAAATAGGATATATAATAAAGTTACTAATCTTTTCATAATGATACTTATTGAGGAGTTATTTTATTTTCAGGTTTAAAATCGTTTAAAGTTATGGTGCAAATGAGTGGCTCGTTTGTGCCAATTCGGTTATTATCGCCATGATATCCAAATCCCATGTGTGATGTAAATAAAAAGGTAATTGTTTCATTTTTGTGCATCAATTTTATTCCATCTCTAATTCCCATCATAATATTTTGTTTATCAACAGTATAAATTTGGGGTTTTAATTCTAATTGTGAATAAATGATATTACCTTTTATATCTTTTATTTCATAATCAAAATATGCGACATCACCTTTTTTAGGACATAAAGTATCTTTATCATTTTTAAGTTCATAATGATACCAATATCCTTTTTTGGATGCAATGTAGTTAAGTTTAGGATTGTTTTTAATGATAGAATCAATTTGATTTTCTTCTCCTTTTATCAATTTTTTGTTACGCTCTGCAGATTGTTTTAAAAATATTCCTGATGAATGTGAAATAGGCATTCTGGCTTGTTGCTGTTGCTTGCAACTCGACAAAATAATTATTAATATAAAAATCCATATTGTATTTTTGAGTAATTTCATTTTAATTAAATTTCAATTTAGTAACTAATTCTTCAAATTTTTTGATTGTATTTTCTAACGTATCATTTGATTTTCCTCCTGCCGCATTAATGTGACCTCCTCCATTAAAATGTTCACGAGCAAACTGATTTACATCAAAATCGCCTTGTGATCGAAAAGATATTTTAATAATATTTTCATCTCGGTGCTCAATAAATATTGCAGCAAAAATAATACCTTTTATTGATAAAGCGTAATTTACATTTCCTTCGGTATCACCTTTTTCATAATAAAATTCATTTAATTCCTTCTGAGAAAGTGTGGTGTAGGCAGTCTTAAAGGTTGGTAAAACTTTCATGTTTTGTAAACTTCGTCCAAGCAATTGTAATCTGTTTAAAGAATTGTTATCAAAAAGTAAGTTGGGAATTTCTGTATTTTGCACGCCAATATCAATAAATTCTGCAACAATCCGATGCGTTCTTCCGGTTGTTTTAGGAAATTTAAATCCACCTGAATCGGTTAAAATCCCAGTGTATAAACAAGTTGCAATGGTTTTGTCGATTAAGCTTTTCTTATCTAAAAATTCGATGAAATTATAAACCATTTCGCAAGTCGAGCCAAAACTTGTATCAGAATAAGTTACAGTTGCATAATCATCTGGAGCTTGATGATGATCTATCATTACAAAAGGAACGCTTAGTTTATTCAAAATATTTTCTAATTCGCCTGTTCTATGCAATGCATTAAAATCTAAAGTGAAAATTAATTCTTGTTCTTGTAAAATTTTGGCAACATTATTTTTGTCATTTTCATAAACTAAAACCTTATCAGATGCGGGAAGCCACGATAAAAAATCAGGAAAATCGTTTGGGATTATAATTACTGGAGTATGATTTAATTTTATTAAAAAATGATACAATCCTAATGTTGATCCCATGGCATCTCCATCTGGACTTCGATGTGGAATTATTGCAATTTTTTTAGGTTTAGCAAGTAAATCTTGTAGTAAATCAATATCATTTTTATTCATAATGTGCGAAAATACTAAAAATTGCTGTTGAATGGAATAGATTAACAGTTATTTTAGGTTTTAAAAAATTGAGTTAAATAGAGTTGAACTTCTAGTAAATAATTTTTTACTTACTGCTTCCCTTCCAAGTGCCACCATATTTGTAATATTCGAGAGTTTTAGATTGACTACAACACGATTTGCAAACAAAAATCCACGATTTATTATTTTTAATTTGAATTCTGAAAAGTGTGGTTTCGATAATTTTACAAATTTCGCAAGTTTTTGTTTTCATAATTTGAGAAAATTATTTGGACAAAAACAATCCAAACCAAACTGCAACAATACCAAAAATAGTGCTCAAAGCTATATATGTAAAGGCTAAAGCCGAATTATTATTTTGAAACAATACTAAGTTTTCATAACTATAAGTTGAAAATGTGGTAAAACCACCACAAAATCCTGTAATGAGAAACCATTTGAAATTGCTGTTTGAAATTTGATTTTTATCTAAAATGCCAATGAGTAACCCAATTAAAAAACATCCAGAAACATTGATAATTAAAGTTGCCACTGGGAAATTATTTGACCAAAATTTAGAAACCAAAAGAGCAACTAGGTAGCGCAAAACACTGCCAATAGCACCGCCAACAGCCACAAATAAAATTGTTTTTAACATTGTAATTTATTTCCAAATTAAAATTAACATACCACCAAAAATAAATAATCCACCCAGAATTATTTTTGGTGTCATTGGTTCCTTCAATAAAATAAAAGAGAGTGCTAATGTGATTATAATACTTGCCTTATCGATAGCTGCAACATATGACACTAATCCTGTTTTCATCGCTCGATAATAAAAAACCCAACTTAATGTAGTTGTAATTCCTGACAATATGAGAATTAAAAATTGTTTGTTAGTAATAAGCGGTAAGTCTTTTAATTTATTTGTTGATAAAATAAAGACTAAAAGTATTATAAAAATAGTAGTAGTCCTGATGCCAAGCCCCAAGTCGGAATTAATATTTTGTAAACCATATTTGGCTAAAACCGAAGTTAAACCTGCAAAAACCATTGAGATTAATGCATAGAGTATCCATGTTTCCATTATGAAGGATTTTAAAAATTTCATTTAAGTTGGTGTAACTAAAAAATTTCAGGATTGATACCATTTTAAAAATTCAAAAAAATAGAAATTATACCGTTGTTGAAATTTTTTATATTAAATTATTTTCGTAGTAATTATATGTTTCTTGTTGTGCTCTAAAAATAGGTTCGTTTGGTTTTCGAATTCGATATTTATTATCTAACTTTTCTGAATGAAATCTTGCTTTTACATTTCCCTTCCATCCTAATTCAAAATTATCCAAGAGTTGTTTTTTTACATCTTCGTCATATATAGGACAACTTACTTCTACTCGACCGTCGAGGTTTCTCGTTAAAAAATCTGCAGATGATATGTAAATTTCGGGATTATTATCGTTTCCAAAGATAAAAATTCGAGAGTGCTCTAAAAAATTATCTACAATACTAATTGCTTCAATATTTTCTGACATTCCCTTAACTCCTGGAATTAAAGAACAAATACCTCGAACTTGAAGTTTAATTTTGACACCGGCATTGCTTGCTTCATACAATTTATCAATCATTGCAAAATCTGATAAGCTGTTCATTTTTAATTTAATATATGCCGTTCTTTGTGCATTTGCATTATGAATTTCTCTGTCGATAAGTTTGTAAAATCTTGATCTTGAGTAATGTGGAGAAACAATTAAATGTTTGTATCTATGTATTCTATAATTTACTTCAAAAAAATCAAAAACTTTAGAAACATCTTTTAAAATTTCTTGATGAGATGTAAAAAGGGTAACATCTGTATAAACTTTTGCAGTTGATTCGTTAAAATTTCCTGTAGAAATAAATCCGTACCGTTTTAATTTTCCATTTTCGATTCGGTCGATTACACAAATTTTGCTGTGCACTTTTAATCCTTTTATTCCAAAAATTAAATTTATTCCTTCTGTTTGCATAATTTCAGCATATGATATGTTGCTGGCTTCATCAAACCGTGCTTGAAGTTCAATTTGTACTGTAACTTTTTTACCGTTTTTTGCGGCATTAATTAGCGAACTTATAACTTGTGAATTCTTTGCTAATCTGTAGAGCGTGATTTTTATTGCAGTTACTTTTGGGTCTAGAGCTGCTTCTCTCAAAAATTTTATAATGTAGGAGAACGATTGATATGGTGCGCAATTTAAATAATCTTTTTTGGCAATCTTGTTTAACAAACTTCCATCTAGCGAGAGTCCTATTACAGGTAATTGTATTTTTTGTTTGTATAATAAATCGAACCTTCCCAGATTTGGAAAATTCATATAATCGCGTCTGTTGTGATATCTTCCTCCTGGAATGATTCCGTCGGTTGATTCGATATTCATGTTGTGAAGGAAAAAATTAAGGGTGTCTTTTTCGATTTCGGTATCATAAACAAATCGAACTGGCTCGCCAATGCGTCTATCTTTTACAGAAGTTGCTATTTTTTCGAGCATGCTTTTACTTTGATCAGAGTCAATATCTAATTGTGCATCCCTTGTTATCTTAATCATGTGAGCCGAAATACTTTCGTAATCAAATATATTAAAAATGCTTCCCAGACAAAACCGAATTACATCATCAAGAAAAATTACATATTGTTTCTCATCTTTTGAAGGCAAAACTACAAACCTGTTTATTGATTTTGGGATTTCGATCAAAGCATATCTGATTACTTTTTTGGGTTTTACTAGTCCCAGAAGTTTCGGTTTTTCGTCGGATTTCATTACCAACTTTACGGCAAGATATCCCGAAGTATCTTTGAGCAAGGGAAATTCAGCAAGATCATTAAGAATAATTGTAACTAATGCAGGACTTATAGTTTGTACATAATATTCATGAATAAAATTTTGGTGGTCTATAGAAAGTTCTTTCTCATTAACCATCAAAATATTTTCGGTTTTGAGTTTATCTTCAATTATATTTAAAATTTTAAGACTTTCCTCTTGTTGTTTTATGACGATTTCTGTAATTTCTTTAACTAATTTTTGAGATGAAATTCCCCCTAAAATTTTCTCACCAGAAACTCCTGCTAAACTTAAGCGACGAATAGCGGCAAAGCGAACTCTAAAAAATTCGTCTAGATTATTAGAAAAAATTCCTAAAAACCTCAATCTATCTAATAAGGGAACCGTGTCGTCTGCAGCTTCTTGAAGTACACGAGCATTAAAAGTTAACCAACTTTTTTCTCGGTCTATATATTTATAATTCTTAGGTGTATGCATATTTAAAGTTGACTTGGAAATAAAATTTTGTCAGTTTTTCCTTTTGTAATAGTTTGCCAATCATCAGTTTCAAATGTAATTGATATAAAACCCGAAGTTGGTACATTATCTATGTAAATATCGCCAAATTTATTAACAAATTCTGTAATAGCATTATTATGACCAAAAAGAATTAGATTATCAAACATATTTGGTGCTAATTTAACAGTTACTTCAAGATTTGGTAAACTAAAAGCGTAAAGTTGGTCAATAGTTTTTAAATTATCTAAAGACAAATTCCAATTTTTAAAGAAAATTTTTGCTGTTTCCATAGTTCTTTTTGCTGGGCTACAATAAAATAGTTCAGAATTTAATATCATATTTGATGTAACAACTGCCATTTTATTAGAATCATCTATTCCTTTTTGAATTAAATTTCTATTGAAGTCAGAAACTAAGTTTTGAGATTCTGATTTTGCATGTCTGATTAGTTTGATATTTTTCATTACAGAATTTATAATATAAGATTTAAACAGATTTGTAAGAATATATTTAATTTTAAATATATTTTTGCATTTAAACAGTCATTTTTTGTATTTAATCGATAAAATACTTGTTTTATTGAATAATGAAATTTAGTTTTGTGAAGTATTTAGCGTTAAACAATTCAGTGTTTAAAATTGTTAATAACTAAATATTCAAATTAATTTTTATAAAAATTTTATTTGTAAAGATTACGATTATGAAATATGAAAAGCAAAGTAACTAAAATTTATTTTTTAATTTAAGCATTTTAACGACTATTACTGTTATTCATAGATTTAATAGTTGATAAACAAAATTGAACGTTAGTTTTGTTTCGTATTTTAATAATTAAAGTTCAATTTTTAGAATTTGAATTTTATTGACCCAATCAAAAAAACAACAATAAGCATGAAAAAAATTACTTCAATTTCTGAATTTTCTAAAGTTATTAACAAAATTAAATTTTCACTAACTTTAGTTGCTTTTTTATTCAGTTCTACAATTTTTGCAGAAGGTACACCTACACTTTCTCCAAATGCATCAAATATTACTGCTGTACTTGTAGCTCCCGATTTACAGAGTGGTTCTTACAGTGGATGCGGAGAAGACAACAGAATATATTTTAATATTGCCAATTCTGGTAACGAAAAAATGTATTTTGGTTTCGATTTCCGGGGATATTCTGTGGGTACTCCAGCACGAATAACAAATTTATATTATAAAATTTACAACCCATCTGGTGTTGTTGTTATGAGCGGGTTGTGGGATGCTACATTAGGTGTAGCCGGTAGTATCGATACACATGCCAAAGCATTAATAGGTCCAAATATAGGTGGTGTTACAACAGGTTATACTCCATTAGTATTTAACCCAACCACTACTGGTGAACATTGGATTGAATTTTATAGAAGTTTAGATAATGGCGTTTCGGTTGATGCAAGTGCAAATACTGGAAGAGCAGTTGGTGCTTTATTTGATATGACGGTTGCAAAGTCATCAGGTTTAAAAATAAATGGTCGTTTGCACAGCGATAAATGGGGATTTGTAGCAGTTAGTCCTCAATATGGAAATTCAGTTACGGCCAGTTCTGAGCCGAATTTTTATGTTTACACGGCTGACAGTGTAATATTATTTATTGATTTTAGACCCGGATTTGAGCCTATTGCTTGGAATCTAGCCGTAAATAGTTATGGTGTTACACCAACTGGTGCATTTAACGTAACAAGACGTTCAATAAATTCTGCAACCATTCCAGCATTAACAAACGGTTATAAAGTTTTCTTAAATAATCCTGATAGTTCAGTATATCCTGTTGCAGCAATTCCTGCAGCACCTACTTTTTTAAATCCAGTAATAACTGGTTGTGGTAGTGGTAATTATGCTATAAACTATAATATTACAAACCCTGGAGATGTCAGATTATTATTTGATTTGAATGGTACTCCTGGTTATCAGCCAATGACTTCAGATTTAATTATAGAAGCTTACAGCGTTCCTGCAGGAAATAATAGTTTATCTTGGGATGGATTAGATGGTATGGGAAATGTGGTGCCAGATGGTACTAATATGACTTTAACTTTAAATTATTTGGCTGGACGATTTAACCTTCCTATATATGATGCTGAATTAAATAAACAAGGATTTAATGTCCAATCTATTGCTCCAACAGCCATTCCTAATTCTTTAATGTTTTGGGATGATAGTTTTTTAATCAATGTTGGAACAACTTGTGCTGCAGGTACTGCAGACGCCCAAAATAATTTAACAGGTGCTGGTTTAAACAATTCTATAAATGGAACACCAAGTCCTGCACGTGCATGGAGCGGTGATGGAAATTTACTACAAACTATTCCTGCACCAGCAGTTGGTGCAAATGAAACAGATGGTATTACTTGTAATGACTATGGGAATGTAAGATTATTAAATACTTGGGGTTGGGGACTAACAAGTTCGTCAGTAAGTTCTGTTGTTTACAAAGGCTGTTCTGATTTAAAAATAATAAAAACAGTAAGTAATTCAACTCCTGATGTAGGAAGTAATGTTACTTTTACACTAACAGCTAGTAATCTTGGTACTAGTAATAATACTAATGTTACAGTTAATGATGTTCTTCCTTCTGGTTATACTTTTTTAAGTGCTTCACCATCTACAGGTACTTGGACTTCACCTAATTGGAATATTGGTAATCTATCAAATGGTGCTAGTGCTACATTAACTATTTTAGCAACTGTTAATTCTACAGGCAACTATTCTAATACTGCAACTATTTCTGGTACATTACCCGATCCTGTTTTATCTAATAACACTTCTACTATAACTCCAGTTCCTGTTCCTGTTGCAGATTTAGCTATTGTTAAAGTTGCAAGTACAAGTTCGCCAGCAATTGGTTTTAATATGACTTTTACATTGACTGCGACCAACAATGGTCCAAATAATGCAACTAATGTAAATGTAAATGACGTATTACCCTCTGGTTACACTCTTATATCTGCTAATACTGGAGGAAATGGCACATTTACAAGTCCAAATTGGACTATAGGAAATTTAAATGTAGGCAGTACAGTTTCACTTATAATTACTGCTTTAGTTAATAGTAGTGGAAACTATACAAATACTGCTACAATATCGGGTCTACAAAAAGACATCAATCTAGTTAACAATACCTCTACTGTTACCCCAACTCCTGTTGCAGCAGTTATAGATGCACGGAATGATGCTGGTTTTCCAGTAAATGGATTTGTTGGTGGAACATCTTTTACTAATGTACTTATAAACGATACTTTAAACGGTTCTCTAACAAACACTTCGCAAGTTACAACCACATTTGTCTCTTCAACTAATCCTGGCGTTACTCTATCAGGTATTAATGTTGTGGTTGCTCCAGGAACTCCTGCGGGAACTTACACCTTAACTTATAAAATCTGTCAAACTCTAAATTTATCCAATTGTGACACCGCTATTGTAACTGTACCCGTTACGGCTCCTGCTATCCTAGCACAAAATGATGCTTTTGCTCCTACTAATGGAACAACTGGTAATACTAATCTTGGAAATGCTTTAGCTAATAATGGTAGTGGTATTGATACTCTAAATAGTGCTCAAGCTACTGTATCTACTGTAAATATTGCAGTGACAACTGCAGCAACTCCTGTAGCTACTAATGCTTTAGTGCCTGTTTTAAATACTACAACTGGTGTAGTGTCGGTTCCTGCTGGTACGCCTGCTGGAAACTACACTATCGCTTATACAATATGTGAAAAATTAAATCCAACTAATTGTGACCCTGCAATAATTACTATTCCAGTTACGGCGCCTGCTATTGATGCGGTAAACGATGCAATTGCTGGTGGTAATGGAACTACTGGTAATCCTAATGCTGGAAATGTTCTTCTAAGTAATCCGTCTAGTGGTAACACTCCGGATACTTTAAACACTAATCCCGTTACTATTGCGCAAGTAAACTTAACTGTAACAAACCCTGCAACACCTGTATTTACTAATGCAGCAGTTCCAACAATTGATCCTACAACGGGTAATGTGGTTATTCCGGCTAACACACCTGCTGGAACTTATGCTATCACTTACCAAATTTGTGAAAAATTAAATCCAACCAATTGTGATTCGGCTATTGCAACTGTGACCGTTACGGCTCCTGCTATTGATGCAATAAATGATAACGGTATTTCTATTGTGGGTGCAACTGGTGGACAATCTTTACAAAATGTACTTGTAAATGATACTCTTAACAGTAATTCTGCAACGCTATTAACGGTTAATTTAATACAAGTGTCAACTACTAATTCAGGTGTGACATTGAATCCAATTGATGGGTCAGTAAATGTTGCTCAAGGAACTGCTTCTGGTTCGTATATAGTTACATACCAAATTTGTGAAAAATTAAATCCAACTAATTGTGATACTGCAATTGTAACAGTAAATGTAAATAATGCAAATATTAATGCAGTAAATGATAACGGTAATAATGTTTTAACTGGAGTAGGTGGACAATCTTATCCTAATGTATTAATAAATGATACGTTGAATAGTAATCCTGCAACACTTACAATGGTTAATTTGACACAAGTGTCAACTACTAATCCTGGTGTGACTTTAAATCCTATTGATGGTTCAATTAATGTTACTCCAACAACACCAGGTGGAACTTACACAGTAACATATCAAATTTGTGAAACTTTAAATCCAACAAATTGTGATACAGCAATTGTAACAGTTTTTGTAGAATCACCAAGTATTGCTATTACTAAAGACGGAACGTATACTGACACTACTGCGCCATTTGGTGTAACTAATGTTGGGGATACTATTACTTATGCTTTTGTGGTAACTAATACGGGTAACGTAACGCTTACTAATATTACTGTAACTGACCCTAATGCAACCGTAACTGGTGGTCCATTAGCAACTCTTGCAGTAGGTGCTTCTGATAGTACTACGTTTACTGCGGTTCACATTATTACTCAAGCAGATATTGATGCTGGTGTAGTGAACAATTTAGCTACAGCTACTGGAACGCCTCCAACTGGAAATCCTGTAACTGGAACTTCTACTGATCCAACGCCTTGTACTACTTGTCCAACAACAACTTGTACTACTTGTACTCAAACGCCGCTTACGCCATCGCCAAGTATTGCTGTTACTAAAGACGGAACGTATGCTGACACTACTGCGCCATTTGGTGTGACTAATGTTGGGGATACTATTACTTACGCTTTTGTGGTAACTAATACTGGTAACGTAACACTTACTAACATTACTGTAACTGACCCTAATGCAACCGTAACTGGTGGTCCATTAGCAACTCTTGCTGTTGGTGCTTCTGATAATACAACGTTTACTGCGGTTCACATTATTACTCAAGCAGATATTGATGCTGGTGTGGTCAACAATTTAGCTACAGCTACTGGAACCCCTCCAATTGGAACTCCTGTAACTGGAACTTCTACTGATCCAACGCCTTGTACAACTTGTCCTGTTAATCCTTGTACTACTTGTACTCAAACGCCGCTTACGCCATCGCCAAGTATTGCTGTTACTAAAGACGGAACATATACTGACACTACTGCGCCATTTGGTGTAACTAATGTTGGGGATACTATTACGTATGCTTTTGTGGTAACTAATACGGGTAACGTAACGCTTACTAACATTACTGTAACTGACCCTAATGCAACCGTAACTGGTGGTCCATTGGCAACTCTTGCTGTTGGTGCTTCTGATAGTACTACATTTACTGCAGTACATATCATCACTCAAGCAGATATTGATGCTGGTGTGGTCAACAATTTAGCTACAGCTACTGGAACCCCTCCAATTGGAACTCCTGTAACTGGAACTTCTACTGATCCAACGCCTTGTACAACTT
>JANXVF010000158.1 GCA_025351785.1 Flavobacterium sp. | reverse complement strand
TTGCCGCTAAACGCTTGTTGCAACAATCCTTGAAACAATTGCTCACTTTTTGCCAAGGCAGTTTGAGCTTGTTGTTTTTGAAGTTCTATTTGTTCGATGCGTGTTGCGAATTGGTTTTGGAGATTGATTGGAGGATAATGCAGATTCATCTTTTTTAATGCAAAGATTTTCAACTCTGCAAATGTTGTGCCTGATGCTATTTTACCATAATCCACAGCAAATATTGCTTTTAAATATTTTTTTAAATAAATACTATTTATCACTTTATGATTAATTTTTATCCATAAAACTCGTCCGTCTTTAAAATAAAAAGGGTTATTGTTTTTAACTTCAAAAATTCTACCATCAGGACAAATAGAAGGCATTAATAAATCACCAATTTGAGGAACTCCAGTTTCTTTTTTTACTTTTTCATAATGTCCTTCTGTCATAAATAAAGTTGGAATTATATTATCGTTTAAACTCATTTGACCAATTTCTGTTCCTCTGTAAAATGGAACTCCACTTTCAACTAAATCATCTACAAAAACTCTTCTGCTTGAACCAACATCACACAAATCACCAAGACATTTCACTTCCCAACCTTTTTCATTTTTCACAGGATCGCCAAACATATCAAGAAATAAACTTTGGGTTAACGCATCGTATTTGTCAATAAGTTGTTGGTTGTATTGGCGCAGTTCACTGGCTTTGTCTAGGATGTTTGCGATTTTTTGTTGGGTTGCGAGTGGTGGAAGTGGGATTTGGATTTTTTCTAAATAATCTTTAGAAATATGTTTTAATCCTGCACCTTTAAATCCATTTTCTAAAATATGCATGTTTCCACTTAAATAATAATAAATATATTTTAGAAAAACTTCTTCACTATTTTTTGGTTGCGTTACAAAACAATCTGTAGAAACTGCAAATTTTTCATTGCAATGATGGATACTTGCTAAGCCACCAGTTCCAAAAATTAAACTTTCTTTTTCAAATAAAAATTCGTTACTAGATTTGGTTAAAATATTACTTGATGTAAAAAACGGAAATTTACCTTCACCTAATTTAAAACCATCACCAGCTTTAATTGGTGATTTTTTTTGAAAATTAAATACGTCTTTGAATGTAACTTTTTGCATTTATTTTATTTTTTATGAATTTTTAATATCAAGTAGAATACTTTCTAATAAAAATGGAATTTCTCCATTTAATAAATCTTGGTAACTAACTTTTTTAGCGTCAAAAGTGTCAATGGCAATACAATATTTGGTTGATATTTGATAATCTTGAGCGTAATTTTTTATTAAATAGTTATATAAAACTTCACAAAAAACACCCAACTCTGATTTTTTAAATCCATTTATTTGAGCTACTAAATACAAACCACCAAGTTGTTTTTTGCCATTTTTTTCAAATGAAAATATCAAGTTTGGATTAATATATAATGGTAATCCTTGAAAATCTATTACATTAAATTCTTTGTGTATCGTTTCAAAGTTAATTGTTTCTTTTGGTCTTAAATCAAGTAAATCAAAATCTTTAAAATTGGAAAGAATTTTTATGTTTTTTGCAAATCTTGATTTTGTTTTTTCTACTTCACTTGCATCAATTTGATTCAAAACATCACTAATTTTTTCTTCGTAAAATTTTGTATCGTTAAATTTAAAAACATTTTGAATGCAACTTGAGCTTTGAACCCAATAATCGCCTCCAGTATTTTTATCTTCCTTTTTCTTTTCTTTGATTTTTCTATTTTTTAAATTATTGGCAAAACTTTTTTGAGATTTATCTGATGATTTTCTCTTGAATTCAATTAACTCTTTAATTCTAATTTTTTCCATAATTTAAAAGTTTTAATTTTCATTTCAATTCTCTTACTAATTGTGAGAGAATTTGAATTATAATTTAATACAACAAAGATAAAAATCGATTAACACCAATGTATTGGGTTTCCTGTTACTAAACTTGCTTTGGCAAGATTTATTAAAGGTTCTACAATATAATTATAGTAATCATTGCTTTGCGTTATTTCTTTTTTAATTAAATAGTATCGTCTATCCATAAACTCTTCTTGCTCTGCCAAGTTGTAAGCATCTTTAAACCTGTGTATTGTTTTTTCGCACACAATTTCAAAATTTTTTCTGTCGGAACTTCTAATACTAAAATAGCTTGACCGAAAAACTTCATAATAAACTTCTTCATCGTTTTCTTTTTCTGAACGTAAAACAAAAAAACCATTTTTATCAAAACCGTAACTGTAATTTATATTAAAAAAAGCAAAAAGTTGATAATCGTTTTCGTTGCAAATTGCTATTAGCTTTTCTGTTTGCTTGTCAACCAATTTAATTTTGGTTTCATCAGCATTTATTTTTTTAAAAAGTTGCAATTCATTCAGAAAATCAGTCATTTTTTCTATTTTTAAACAGCCACCATTTGCAGTTGGTAACGCTTCATGAATCGTGTTGAACTTTCCATCTTTATTTAAAGAAGCTATGACTTGCCTAAAAGCATTCATACCACTTATATTGCATAAATGTTCAGTAGCATATTCCATATCCTCATGTTCACAAGCATTTTGTTTCCAAGTGTCAAATTCATTGTCAATTTTAAAACAATCGTCTTCGTTTTCATTCCATAGTTGCTCAGGAATTTCTAAAAATAATCCATCATCAGTAAATTTTACATATTCTTGACTAGGCGGAATTGTTGTTTTACCCTCTTTATAACAATTGCATTCTACAAAAGCACTGTAACTCATAGTTATTGTGTTAACATTTTCTCCAACTCCAACATCGCTTCCTGTCGTTTTTTGTCAATGGCTTTTATTTCATCAAGTAGCGTTTGCGGTTTTTCATAAATCACTTCATCATACACAATTTCTTTGTATCGGTTGATACTCAAATCATAATCGTTGGCAATA
>JANXVF010000151.1 GCA_025351785.1 Flavobacterium sp. | reverse complement strand
GTCGAAATTTTCAGTTAACGTCTTGCGGCTTCACGAAGTGTGGGCTAAATTAGCCCGAACTTTCCGTTAATCACTGAACACAAAAGTACAAAACAATCTTTGAATTAAAGACCCAAAGCCCACATTTTGCGAAACCGCTGTTAGCAGATGGTTTTTTAATTAGAACAAATTTCATCATATTTACTATATGTACTTCCCACTTTTTTAACGACTTTAATTAATTTATTTTTTTCGTCAAATATTAAATTTCTAATATTTATAATTGGATGTTTACCAGAATATGCTCCTTTTTTGATTTCAGAATATGAATAAACTATACATTTACAATTACACAAAATCTGTTTTTGTGGTTTTCCAAATTTTTCTAATACTTCAAATTTAGTTAATTTGCCTAATTCTTCTTTCTTTTCAGAATAACCATTTATCATTACATTTTCTACTTTTCCGATACTGTCAAATGACATAAATCTATATTTAACATTTTTGCAATAACCATTTAAACCAACGCTTATTGAATTTTCAGTTAAGTAAACGCTATCTTTAAAATTAGTATACAAAATTGCATCAAAATATTTTAATTTAGTTTTCGATAAAGGATTTCCAATAATGGTTATAATTTCATTTTTTGATTTTCCAATTAGTTGATTTTGGAATAATTTCTCATTAAAGTTTTGAGAATAAATTGTATTATATTCTGGATCGGAATTTACAATTCGGTCTAAGAAGATATTTACTTTATAAATTCCAAAAAACACCAGAATCATCAATCCAATTCCAATAAAATACTTTTTCTCTTTTGTTATCATTCTTTTTGGTTTTCTGTCGCTCAAAACTATCTGCTAACGTTTCGCGGCTTCAAGAAGTGGCGATGAACCAAGACCAAGCCTTCACAAATATAAACAAAACTTTAAATTAAAAACCTTTCCGATTTCTGATATATCCCGTGCCTCGCCATTTCTTGAAACCGCTGTTGGCAGATAGTGCCTTATTTTCGGATTATATAGTTTTCCCAAAATGTTTTATTAAATTTGACTTTTTCAAATAATTCTATTTCCTCTTTATAAGATATTTTAATTGGATTTTCTGTTTTGAAATTACTCCAATTTGAATCTATGTACATTTTTAATTGATATAGATTTTTTTCTTTATCGTATAATTTTCCTGATATTTCAATTTCAGAACTTGTTAAAAAATAGGAATCATTTATTTTTTCAAAGTTCGTTTCTACACTTTCTGAATTTATTTCTTTGTTAATGAATTTTTCATCCCAACCATAAATATCATATTTTGAAGGTTCAGGATTCTCTATATACTCCCAATTCTCAATTGTTTTTACAACTGCAAAATCGTCTTTGTTAATAAATAATGTTCCCGTATAATTTCCTGGAATTTGTCTTTTAGTATAAGTGTAATGATTTCTTGGAATTGAAAAATTTATTACATATACTGCTTTATTATTATACATTTTGACTTCAACTATTTTGTATGCAAACTTTTTCGATTTTCTAATGTTAAAACAACTGCCATACATTATTGGATTATTGTAAGTTAGACTTCTAAATTGACGAATATTTGTCGGTTTGTAATCATTTTTAATATTCCATTTAATTTCTTCAAGTTGTTTTGAATTTCTATCTGATTGGTTGTATCCACGATCAAATTGTTTATTAGTAAAATCTAAATCGGTAACTGATTCATTTTGAACCTTGACATCAATATTAGTATATTGTTGTGAATTAAAATAATAGGTTGGATAGTTTTTGTTAATATTTTCTATGGCTTTACTGATAATTGAATAGGTAGCTTTTTTATTATAATTAACTATAATCACTTCTTCTAAGACTGTTTCTTTAAATTTTAATTTGTCTTTTTTATTTAAATCTTCAATTATTGATTTATTTTCGATTTTCGATTTTGATAAAAGCTCATTCTCTTCAAAATCTATTAGTGTTGCTTGTTTAACTTGATTAAAATAGATATAACCATCGTGCAATAAATCTAATCTTGATTCAACGAAATCTATTGGGCTAAACAATCTGTTTAATTGTGGTTTTTTCATTTCATCTTGTTTTGATGAAATAAATAAATGAGGTTTGTTTTTATTTTTTAAAAATTGTTCAATTGAGCTTGAGTTTAAAGGTGTTTTACTCCAAGTATTATTTAAATAAATTGAATCAGCTGCCGTAATTGATGCTAAACTATATACTTTTTCTTTGAGTTCTTTTTTGATATACGAACCCATTGGAATATGTTCTTTGATAACTGGTGTTTTCACAGAAGACATATCATTCACAAAATGAGCGTTAGCACCCCAACAAATAATTTTTTCATTTGGATGAGTTTTTATATATTCCAAAAGGTTATCAGCCATCTGTTTGTCCCGAATATTGTCATCAGATGTTGTGTTGAAAGAACTTAAAATAGGTTTGTTTATATAGCTATATTCTCCGAGAGATAAAACACTTTTTACTATTTGTTTCCAATAAAAATGAATTTCTTCTTTAGGTTGTTTATCAATATTAGTTAATAAATTTGTTAAAGAGGATTTATATTTTTCATAAGATATATCACCTTCATCAAAAACTCCAGAATTTGTAATTGATTCCATTAATAACTCTAAATCATCTTTATTCAATTTTAAATTAAAATGATTTTTATCGCAATATTCATACAAATCATTAATAAGTTCATTTTCTCCATATTCCCCAGTAATTTGATTATCAAATCCAAATACTTTTAATTCAGTCTTATATTTGTCAAAAAAATCAATAAAACTTTGAAATTCTTTTTTCTTACTCCAAATAAAAAACAATGATTTTTCAAAAGCTGTTCTTGTCTTTTCTCCTTTTTTTATGTTAGTTTGAGCTTTCCAAACATCATAAACTCCAGATTCAAAAGCTATAGTATTAAAACCTAGTTCTTGATGTAAGTATTTTATAATTTCGGTTTTCGTTTCAAATATATTTCCATCAAAATGAGTTTTTTCACCAAGCATTACAATTTGAACATCTTTTAATTCTTCTTTTAAAAATGAAAAATCTTGAGCAGTCAAGTTTTCTGGTAACGTTAAAGTTTTTGGATTAAAATTTTGAGCGTTTACTTTTAAAAATAGTAAATTCAATATTATTAAAAATATCTTTTTGTTCATATATTTCTTGTTTTCTGCGGTTTTTTGGGCATTTCTGCCAACGTTTTGCAGCTACCCGAAGGGCGGGGCTTTTACCACAAAACTTGATTTTAAAAACGAATGTTCGATTAACCACAAAACTGTCTTTGGAACACGAAACCCCGCCTTTTGGGTAGGTGCTGTTATGCCATCGTTGTTCTTTCATATTAAGTGTTTTTCTTTTTTGTAATCCAAAAATCGTGGTCTTTGTCGAGGAATACAATATGGAAAATGTTATCTTCAAAGT
>JANXVF010000174.1 GCA_025351785.1 Flavobacterium sp. | reverse complement strand
TGAAAAACACGTTCGCACGAGGCGTAAAAATTATTGCAATCTACTAAACCATACATCTTGTAAAAATATGAAATGTAGCTTTATAGAAATAATGTACAAAAGTTAATTTTGAAAAATGTTGATAACTATTTTTGATGATTTAAAGAGAGCTTAAGCTAGTTGTAGGTTTAAAAATAAATATCACAATAGAAGTTATAATAACTGAATTTGAAAATGGTATTGTAGTGTAAAAATTACAGCTTTAATTTTGTAATTGCATTGCTATAAGATCTACTTACACTAATTTTCTTTCCATTAGAAGTTATAATCTGATAACCACCAATGTCTTTATTAATTTCAGCAATATGATTTAATGAAATTACAAACGAACGATGAACTCTGATAAATAAGTCTGGATTTAGTTTAGAATGTAACACGCCAATTCCTTTATTGGCAAGAAAACTATCGTCTTTAGTATAAATCATCGCATAATCGTCGAGAGCTTCAATATAAATAATATCTTCTGCAAAAATGGATATTAATTTTGTTCCTTTTTGAACTAGAACAGTTTTAGAATAGGTTTTGGTAGAAATCGAATCCAGCAAATTAATAATATTATCAGGTTTGTAATTAGCTTCGATTTTTATTTTATATAGAGCATTTTCAAATCTTACTTTAGTATACGGTTTTAACAAATAATCAATGGCATTTACTTCAAATGCTTGTAATGCAAAGGTGTCATATGCCGTAGAAAAAATAATTTTAGGAAAAAAATCAATTTCTTGCAAGACTTCAAAACCAGTTTTACCAGGCATTTGAATATCAAGAAATATTAAATCAGGTTGCAAAGCATTGATTACACCAATTGCCTCAATCCCATTTTTACATTCTGCAATTAGCGTAAAATTTTCGTGATCTAATAGATATTCTTTGAGTAAGTTTCGCGCTAAAATTTCATCGTCAATTATAACTACTTTAATTTTTTCCATCAGATTATAAGTTTTTTTGAATCGGAATATTAAATATTACTTTGGCTCCTTTAGGATTGTTTTCACTAATAATCAACACTTCGTTATACAGAATTTTTAAGCGTTTTTTGGTATTGCTCAATCCTATTCCTGTACTGTTCATATCGGCATTGGTCAACCCAAATCCTGTATCACAAATTTCAAAGTGCATTTTATTTTCAACCTCCTTTATGGCAATTGTTATTGTTCCTCCATCAATGCTTTTTGCAATTCCGTGTTTGATTGCGTTTTCTACAATAGGTTGCAAAATCATGGGTGGAACAAAATTATTAAGCAATTTTTCGTCAATATCATAAATTAATTGAAGTCTATCACTAAATCTGGCTTGTTCCAATTCTAAACACGTTTTTATAAACTGAATTTCCTCGTGAAGCGAAATAAAATCTTTATCAGAAATTTTAGCTGCATATCGAAATGTGTCTGATAATTTTGCGATTAATTCTCTTGCTGGTTCATTATCACTGGTAAGTGTTGCGTTGATAGAATTTAAAGTATTGAATAAAAAATGTGGTTGCAATTGTGCTTTGTAATTATTTATTGCTGAAACTCGTGCTACTTCTTTCAATTCGTTTTCTTTAATAGATTGCAATTGAAAATTCTGCCAATATTCGTAAGCATGAAAAAATCCGAATTGTAAAAAGTAGAATAATGTGGGTATATAAATATCCCAAACTTTTCCTGTTCCTTTTAAATAAAATAATTCAAGCGGAACGGCAAAAAAACGAAACAAATGAAACCATAAAAATACATATAATGGACAAGTTATCAAATGTATTTTTAATCTAAAAGACAATGATTTGTTTTTTAAAACTACAAATAGAAAATACCAAATCGGAATTGTTAAAACACCTTTTAAAGAATAATCTACCAAGGCTTCTTTCCACATATTAAACTTAAATTCTGTTGGCAAGGAGTTGGCAAGCCAATACATAGTCCCAAAAACGAAGTAGAATACAAACCCAATAAAAATTCTTTTTCTGAGAGAAATTATTTTTGACATACAATTAATTTGTTTCAATAATAAACTTAAATAATCTAATTAAAATCTTCTTTTCGGTAAAGTAACTTATTTCTCGGTAAATGAATTTTTCGCTTGACCGAAAGATACGTCTGTTGACCGATTTCTAGTTTTTTAGGAAATAGTGCTACTCTAAATTTGCTTCATTATTAATCACAAAACTTTATAAAATGAAAACAAATTTAAAATTTATTGCGTTAGGATTACTATTTATTTCTTTGTGTAGTTTTCTTCCAAACTCTGTTAATCAAGTTCCTTTAAAAATTCAAAATAATGAACCAAACAGATTATTACCAGAAAAATTGAGAGGAATAGATTATGGCATTCAAGGTTCGCATTTCCCTAACCCAACTTATGCAACATTTGAAGACGGAATGTATGTATGGAAACACGACACATCGGTTACAGCTACAACAGAAGATTTGCAAATTGTAGAGTACGGAAGTTATGTTTACACCGATAAAGGTTGGTATTTAAGAGTTACTTATGATGTTAAAATGTTTGCCGAAACCTACAATTGCAAGAATGGAATGCTAAAGAAAGGTAAAACTTATACTGACCCTTCAAGTTGGAGAAGATCAGAAAAATTAGTTTCTGGTGATGCCATGTGGTTTTATATTGCAAAAAATAAGGAAGGCAAACTATATAAAGGAACAGCTTTAATAGAAACAGAAGCTAAACTTGTTGCAGAAAATAAAACAATAAACTTTGACACTAAAACGAGTTCAATAAAATGGACTGGTTATGGCGAAGTAGGAAATTATAGTTTAACTGGAAAAGTGAATTTAAAATCTGGAAGTGTAATAATTGTTGATGATAAAGTAGCTTCTGGAACAATTGTTATAGATTTAAAATCGATAAATCATTCGCAAAGTTCACTTGTAGACCATTTAAAAAGTAAAGATTTTTTTGAGGTAACTAAATACCCAACAGCAACATTGAAAATAACAAAAAGTAAAATTTTAAAGAATAATGAACTAGAAGTTACTGGAAATCTTATCATCAAAAAAACAACTAAAATCATAACTTTTATAATGACACGCGAAAATGATACTTTTTCAGGAAAAATAACAATTGACAGAACCGATTTTGGAGTGCAATATGGTTCTAAAAGTTTCTTCGACAACTTGGGCGATCAAGCCATAAAAAATAATTTTGATTTAGAATTTAGATTAATAGCAACAAAAAAGCCATCAAGATAGTTGATGGCTCGTTTGTTACATATTTATATATAAATTACTTCAAC
>JANXVF010000140.1 GCA_025351785.1 Flavobacterium sp. | reverse complement strand
TACTCAAATCCAGATCATACGAATTCCATGCATTTTGAGTGTGTGCTCCAGGAACATCCAATTCAACGTTAGAGCCATTTACAGCTTCCAATTTAATTCTAAAAGCGGTAAAATCTGGCGAATAAACATCGATGTGTAATGTAGTCATTGAAGTTACATCAAGATCACCAGCACCAGCTCTTATTCCAGAATATAAATGATTTGTGTATTTGATAACTGTGTTTCCATCAGCTAACACAACATCACCTACAATATTGGATCCCCCAAAACTATCGAATGTTCCATTAGGTTCATTTGTATATTGTGGCGGAACTGGATTAGAAATTCCATTATAAATGGATTTAACATCATAAGAATTTCTTGCAATAGGATCTGTAGGCCCAACAGCTGGATCTTGAGAATATCCAAATGTGAATGTTAATAAAATTAAGAATAAAGTAATTTTTTTCATTTTTTTCAAATTAATAGTTTAATCAAATATATAACTTTATTAATAATATAATTTTAAGTGTTGCTATATAAAAACTATACAACTAAAAATAGTACTCAATCGTTTGAAATATGCGAATAACAGACCTAAAAACTAAAAAAAACTAAATAATGATGAATATAAAATTATTTTTATGTTGTAGTAATGTATAGGTAAAAAATTAGAATTTAATTTTCACTTTTTGTTAAACAAAAACATAATGATTTAATAACATATAAAATCTTGTGGTATGAATATCAAACTTTTAAAAATAGATAAAGATTACAATAATTAAAATCTTTCCTAAATGATAGGATCTGTTATTCATTAAATAAATTGATAAATGATTACCTTTGCAAAAAAATTACTTTAGATGATTCCTGTAGATATTTCGACTTTAGAACCCAAAAAAAACATCTTAATAAAAGGTGCTGCTATTCATAATTTAAAAAATTTGGATGTAGCAATTCCGAGAAATAAACTTGTAGTGATTACTGGACTTTCAGGTTCTGGAAAATCATCATTAGCTTTTGATACACTTTATGCCGAAGGACAACGTCGTTATGTTGAAAGTTTATCGTCATATGCACGACAATTTCTTGGCAGACTTGACAAACCTAAAGTTGAATACATCAAAGGAATCGCTCCAGCTATAGCAATTGAGCAAAAAGTAAACACAACAAACGCTCGTTCAACAGTAGGAACATCAACTGAAATATACGATTACTTAAAATTACTCTATGCTCGAATTGGAAAAACAATTTCTCCAATATCTGGAAATGAAGTGCGAAAAGATACCGTATCTGATGTAATTAATAAAGTTAAAACTTTTGATTTAGAAAGCCGATGGTTGCTTCTTGCTCCTATCCATTTAGAAAAAGGCAGAAAATTAGAAGATAAATTAAAAGTACTACTTCAACAAGGATTTGCAAGAGTTTTGGTAAATAATGAGATGATTAGATTAGATGATTTATCAGAATTTAAAACAAAACTTACTGTAAAAAATACTTTATTAATTATAGACCGAATTGTAGTTAAAGAGGAGGAAGAATTCTTTAATCGTTTATCGGATGCTATTCAAACTGCTTTTTTTGAAGGTAAAGGTGTGTGTTATTTGCAAGATTTAAAAGATAATTCCCGATTGGAATTCAGCGCTAATTTTGAACTAGATGGGATGTCGTTTTTAGAACCAAATGTACATTTATTTAGTTTTAACAATCCTTATGGTGCATGTCCTACCTGTGAGGGTTATGGAAATATTATCGGGATTGATGAGGATTTAGTAATTCCAAACTCGGCACTTTCGGTGTTTGAAAATGCTATTTATCCTTGGCGTGGCGAGAGCATGGGTTGGTATCGAGACGAATTGGTAAATAAAGCATACAAATTTGACTTTCCTATTCATAAACCATATTTTGAACTTTCTGAACAACAAAAAGAATTGGTTTGGAAAGGAAATCAATACTTTCAGGGATTAAATGATTTTTTTAAGGAATTGGAAGAAAAAAATTATAAAATTCAAAATCGTGTGATGCTTTCTCGATATCGAGGCAAAACCAAATGTAACGTTTGCAAAGGAAAACGCTTGCGAATAGAAGCCAATTATATTCAGGTTGGTGGTAAAACCATCTCAGATTTAGTAGATTTATCTATCAAAAAGTTGCTTCCGTTTTTTGCATCATTGAAATTATCAGAATATGATACTACCGTTTCCAAACGATTGTTAATTGAAATCAACAGTCGATTGACCTTTTTAAGTAATGTAGGTTTAGATTATTTGACGCTCAATAGAAATTCTGCAACGCTGTCTGGTGGAGAATCGCAACGCATCAATCTGGCAACTTCTCTCGGAAGTAGTTTGGTAGGATCGATGTATATTTTGGACGAACCTAGTATTGGTTTGCATCCAAAAGATACCGAATTGCTTATAGAAGTATTGAAAAACCTACGTGATTTAGGCAATACCGTTATTGTGGTCGAACATGATGAAGACATTATGAAACAAGCCGATATGATTATCGATATTGGTCCCGAAGCAGGAACTCATGGTGGCAAATTGGTAGCACAAGGAACTTATGAGGAAATCCTAAAATCGGATTCGTTGACTGCAAAATATCTTAATGGCGACTTGGAAATTAAAACCCCTCGAACTAGAAGAAAATGGAGTACCTATATTGATATTCTTGGAGCAAGAGAAAATAATTTACAAAATCTTGACGTGAGGTTTCCGTTAGAATGTTTGACCGTTATAACTGGTGTTTCGGGAAGTGGAAAAAGTACGTTGGTAAAGAAAATACTATTTCCTGCGATTCAAAAAAGACTAGAAGGCGTTGGCGAAAAAGCAGGACAATTTACCGATATGCAAGGACATTATCATCGCATTCAACACATTGAATATGTAGATCAAAACCCAATAGGAAGAAGTTCGCGCTCAAATCCTGTTACTTATATTAAAGCTTATGATGATATTCGTGACTTGTTTTCTAAATCTAAATTATCTAAAATAAGAGGATATCAACCCAAACATTTTTCGTTTAATGTTGATGGTGGTCGATGCGAAACTTGTAAAGGCGACGGATCGATAAATGTAGAAATGGTTTTTATGGCAGATGTTGAACTGCCATGTGAAACCTGTGGCGGCAAACGATTTAAAAAAGAAATTCTCGAAGTAACTGTTGAAGGCAAGAATATTGATGATATTTTGACGATGACTTTGGACGATGCTATTCTGTTTTTTGGCGAACACAAGCAAACTAAAATCATGCAAAAACTACAACCGTTGCAAGATGTAGGTTTGGGCTATGTTCAGTTGGGACAATCTTCGTCAACGCTTTCTGGTGGTGAGGCTCAGCGTATAAAACTAGCCTCATTTTTAGTAAAAGGAAACACCAAAGACAAAGCGCTGTTTGTATTTGATGAGCCTACAACAGGGTTGCATTTTCATGACATTAAAAAACTTTTGGCTTCGTTTGATGCATTAATTGACAAAGGACATTCGATTTTGGTGGTAGAACACAACCTCGATTTAATAAAATGTGCCGATTGGATTATAGATTTAGGACCTGAAGGAGGCGAAAATGGTGGGCAATTGTTGGCTGCTGGAACTCCGGAAGATGTTGTAAAAAACAAAAAATCGGTTACTGGGAAGTATTTGAAGAGTAAGTTGTAAAATGAAATTGAAAAAATGATTTTTATGATGATGAAGAATAAATGTATTGCTAAATAAAAATTTGTGTTTTACATGATTACGAGCAAAGTAATGGGGTTTTAGTTTACGACCAGCGTGCATGCCAATGCCTATTTGTATATTTAATTATCGTTTACAAAAATTTTTTTATAATAAATCCACATTAAAGTCGGTGCCATTATCTTGACTCTTAATATTTGAAATTGAAAAAGTCAAATTACAATTAATATTGACTTAACATTATTTATTTATAACTTATAAATCAAAATTTGATGTTTTAAAGTAATTAAAAGATATTTTAAAGTAATTAAAAGATGTTTTAAAGTAGTTAAAAGATGTTTTTAAAGTAGTTTTAAGATGTTTTTAAGTAGCTTAAAGATGTTTACAAGTAGTTTTTAGATGTTTTAAAGTAATTTTAAGATGTTTTAAAATAACTTCAAACTATAAAGTTGTAGTTATTTGATTAATTTATACTCTTTGAGGGCACAGATTGCAAAACCGAGCTATCGTTATGAGAAATATCCGAACCATTGAGATTTACCACAATATTCGCGATTAAGACAATCTTGTGTTTGCAGCATATTACTTTATTCATACATAAATCCTTGAAATAAAGTTTTATATTGTTTTTGAACTGCTATGTAATCTGTTGGTGATTTTTCAATTGGCAATGTTCTACAATAATAAACAACTTCATTTCGTTCAGAATCTAGTATAATTGTAAACAACGAAAAACTTGATTTAATTGGTACAGGCGCATACATTCCGAGTGTTAAAATACCAACGCCAATTCCTTTTGCAACTTGGTTTCCATAATTGCCTTTCTTTCTGCCAAATCCTGTTGTAACTGTAGCCATAGCAAAACGTTGTTTGTTAGCTTTCATTATTGAATCAATTGACGGAGTTAACTTTACTCCATCTAATTTTCAAGCATTCATTATAGTTTGTATTAAAAAACTTAACTCGTTATTAACTTTTAAGTTGTTTTTTAATCCATTCACGTCAATTCTTTTTTCAATTTTAAAATCGTTATTATTTCTAATAACCGAATCTAAAAGCACTTTTGAAATAGAAGATAAAGAATCGTTAAAAACGCTTTTATTCCCTTTTTCAATTAAACTTACATAGGATAATGGGGCAAAATATTTAATTTCAGTAATTTCGGATGCATTAACGTTTTTGCTAAAATATTTATTTGTTACACAAGAAGTAAACATTAAAGTAATTCCAATAAGCATTGCTGTTTTTTTCATTTTAGATTTTATTATTTCTGTTGATTTTATTGTGGCAAAATATCAACTAATTACATATTTTCTTTCTTTTTATTATTTGAATATAATGCGTTTTTAGAAACTACTGGTAAGTATATTGTGAAGGTTGACCCGACTCCTACTTTGCTTTTAACGGTTACAAATCCGTTATGATTTTCAATAATTTTTTTTACTATCGACAACCCAATTCCTGTTCCTGCATATTCATTTTTTCCATGTAATCGTTGAAAAGCTTCAAATATTCTATCTGAAAACTCTTCTTCAAAACCGATTCCGTTATCTTTAAATTCAATTTTGAAATAATCACTGTTTTTATTAACTAGTGGATTTAAAATTTCAGACCCGTTAATTTTATTTGAACTAATTTTTATGTGGGGTTGCTGTAATTGCTTACTATATTTTATGGCATTGCTTATTATATTTATAAAAACTTGGGTTAACTGAATTTCGTTTCCATAAATTGTAGGGAGATTATCATCCTCTATAATTGCTTCATTTTCTGCTATACTAATTTGAAGATCTCTTTTTGA
>JANXVF010000106.1 GCA_025351785.1 Flavobacterium sp. | reverse complement strand
TGAGGCAACATATTCTCCCATAGAATCATTAAGTCTTCTGCCTGCTAAGATAATTTCTGGATGATATCCTGCTTCCTGCGCTTTCTGTGCTAAATAATAGGGATCTACTCCTATGCAATGTCCGCCAACTAAACCTGGTTTGAAATTTAAAAAATTCCATTTTGTACCCGCAGCCTCAAGAACAGCCTGAGTATCGATTTCTAAAATATTAAAAATTTTTGCCAATTCATTTACAAAGGCAATGTTTATATCTCGTTGCGAATTCTCAATTACTTTTGCAGCTTCGGCTACTTTAATTGATGGGGCTAAATGAGTTCCAGCTGTAATTACCGATTTGTATAAATTATCGACTTTAATTCCTGTTTCTGGAGTTGAGCCTGCGGTAATTTTTAAAATTTTGTCAACAGTATGTTCTTTGTCTCCTGGATTAATTCTTTCTGGAGAATACCCTGCAAAAAAATCGATATTGTATTTTAAATTGCTGTTTTTTTCTAAAACAGGGACACATTCTTCCTCGGTCAAACCAGGATAAACAGTTGATTCATATATTACAATATCTCCTTTTTTCAAAACTTTTGCAACAGTTGCACTCGATTGATATAAGGGTCTTAAATCGGGTCGGTTATTTTTATCAACAGGAGTCGGAACTGTAATTATATAATAATTACAATCTTTCAAAAAATTAATATCGGTTGTACAATACAATCCATTTTTTATATCCGATTTGCTAAGTAATACTTTCTGCAAAACTTCTTTTTCTATTTCTAAGGTATAATCGTTACCATTATTTAATTCATCTACCCGATTCTGATTAATATCAAAACCTACAACAGGAAATTTTGTTGCAAAAAGCCTCGCTAATGGCAATCCTACATAACCTAATCCAATAATGCCAATCTTAATTTCCATCAAAAACAAATTTTGTTTTGTAGTAGCAAATCTACATTTTATTTATTAAGAACCTATCGTTTGATATTGAAATCCTATTTTCTCCAACTTTTTTTTATCTAATAAATTTCTTCCATCAAATACAAATGCTGGTTTATACATTGTACTATATATTTTTTCCCAGTCGAGATTAGTAAA
This sequence comes from Flavobacterium sp., assembly GCA_025351785.1. GTDB lineage: Bacteria > Bacteroidota > Bacteroidia > Flavobacteriales > Flavobacteriaceae > Flavobacterium. The sequence goes on along the minus strand of JANXVF010000106.1, from coordinate 14,200 downwards.
TTCATCCCATTCTGTTAAAATAGCAATAGCGTGAGCATTTTCGCATGCTTGATAAGCATCTTCAAATGATTTTATATGTTTATTATTAGTGTTTTCATCTCTTGTTTGCAGGTAATTTAAATCTGAAATGATTTGACTATAACCAACTTTCGGATCAAAAACTGCAATTTTAGCTTGTTCGTTTATCAAATCATCAGCTACAAAAATTGCTGCAGATTCTCTAGTATCATTTGTATCTTTCTTAAATGCCCATCCCAAAAATGCAATTTTTTTATCGGAAACGGTATTGTATAAAGTTGTAACAATCTTTTTTGAAAAACGTCTTTTTTGATGATCATTCATTAGGATGACTTGTTCCCAATAATCTGCAACTTCATTTAATCCGAAAGATTTTGAAATATAAACTAAATTTAAGATGTCTTTTTGAAAACAAGATCCACCAAAACCAACTGATGCTTTCAGAAATTTATTTCCAATTCTGCCGTCCATACCTATAGCTTTTGAAACTTCGCTGATATTAGCTCCAGTTTTTTCGCACAATTCTGAAATGGCATTGATTGATGAAACTCGTTGTGCCAAAAATGCGTTAGCTGCAAGTTTTGATAATTCAGAAGACCAAACATTAGTCGTGAGAATCTTATCTGTTGGAACCCAATTTGCATAAATTTCTACTAAAGATGAAATTGCTTCTTGACCTTCTTTTGTATCGTCTCCTCCTATTAAAACTCTATCGGGATTTAATAAATCTTGCACTGCGGTTCCTTCGGCAAGAAATTCTGGATTGGATAATATTTGAAACTGAACTCCATTTCCTGTATTATCGAGAATATTTTTTATGGCTTCGGCAGTTCGCACAGGCAAAGTAGATTTTTCTACAACTATTTTATCATTTTTTGAAACCCGTGCAATTTGTCTGGCACAAAGTTCAATATACTTCAAGTCAGCTGCCATACCTTTGCCCGAACCATAGGTTTTTGTAGGTGTATTTACTGAAATAAAAATTAGCTGTGCCTCATCAATTGCCTTATCTACTTGAGTAGAAAAAAAAAGATTTCTATCTCTGGATTCGGCAATAATATTTGATAAACCAGGTTCGTAAATAGGAATATTATTTACATCAATATCATTCCATTTTGCAATTCGCTCTTCGTTTAAATCAACAACTGTTACTTTTATATGAGGACATTTTTGAGCTATTACTGACATAGTAGGACCTCCAACATAACCAGCACCTATACAACAAATAGAAGTTATTTTCATTATTTTAAATTTATTTTAAATTATTCCAATACCAATTAATTGCTTCTGCTAATCCTTGTTCAAATGAAAATTTAGGATTATAGTTTAATAATTCTTTTGCTTTATCAATGTTAGCGAATGAATGTGGAATATCACCAACTCTATTTTGTCCATACTCAACTGGAATATCTAAAATAGACGGATCATATTGTGATAGAAATTTTTTAATCAAAAAAACCATATCATTCAAAGTTATAGAATCTCCAAAGGCAGTATTATAAACTGTGTTTATAGCTTCTTTTTTATTTGTATCCAATGCAAGTTGGTTCATCAAAATTACATTTTCGATATAGGTGAAATCGCGAGAAAAACTCCCATCACCGTTTATAACTGGGCTTTGATTATTTATAAATTGTGATATAAATTTTGGGATTACGGCTGCATATGATCCATTGGGATCTTGATTTTTACCAAAAACATTAAAATATCGTAATCCAATAGTTTCTAAACCATAGGTTTTACTGAAAATTTCAGCATAAAGTTCATTTACATATTTAGTAATTGCATAAGGCGAGAGTGGCTTGCCGATGATGCTTTCAACTTTTGGTAAAACTTGTGAATCACCATAGGTTGATGAACTTGCTGCAAAAATAAATCGCTTGATTTTATTATCTCTTGAGGCAACAAGCATGTTTAAAAAACCGTTTACATTAACATCATTTGTAGTTATTGGGTCGTTTATAGATCTTGGAACTGATCCTAATGCTGCCTGATGAAGGACATAATCTGCAGATTTGGTTGCTAAAACACAATCTGATAGATTTCTGATATCGCCTTCAATTAATTTAAAATTTTTATTATTAAGAAATGGTTCAATATTGTGTTTGTAACCCGTAGCAAAATTATCAAGACAAATTACTTTGTTTCCCTTCGAGAGAAAATATTCACATAAGTTAGATCCTATAAAACCAGCACCACCAGTAATTAATATGGAACTACTCATAATTAATTTTGGTTTTTTGATTTAAAATATTTTCTATATAATTTAACAATAATGTTTTGAGGCGTATCATCTTCATGGTAACCATTTGAATATGCTCCGTAGCCATAACCGTATCCATAACCATATCCAGCTCCATATTTTGCTTTGTTTTGAAAACCATTTAAAATAATGCTTACATTATTAAGCTCTCCTCTTTTTACTCGATTATTAAGCAAGTTTATCATTTCCTTTTTAGTAAAATTTTGTCTGGTAATATATAAAGTAACATCAGCAAAATTTGAAATTTCGACAGCATCTGTAACTAACCCAACTGGTGGTGTATCTAAAATAATATAATCATATTTATTTTTTAGCTCTTCCATAAATTCTTTCATTGAGTCGCCCATAATTAATTCTGATGGGTTTGGAGGAACTGGACCAGATGTAATTGCATCCAAAAAGGGAATATGGGTTTTTTGAGTGACTTCTTCTAGATTTTTTTGACCAATTAAATAATTTACCGCACCTACATCATTTTTAATATTGAAATCATCAAATATTTTAGGTTTTCTTAAATCTAATCCAACTATGACAGTTTTCTTTTCACTTAATGCAAATACTGTAGCAATGTTTATCGAACAAAATGTTTTGCCTTCTCCACTCACAGAGGATGTTAGCATTAATGTTTTACTACCGTTTATGTTCTGTTTTTTATATAAAAATTGTAAGGATGATCGAATTGCCCTAAAAGATTCGGACAATGCTGATTTGGGTTTTTCAAAGACTGATAAATTTGTATCTGTGTGTTTCATTCCAACAACACCTATTAAGGGAATTGTGGTTGTAGAGCTTACATCATTTGTGTTTTGAACTGAATTATTAATAAAAAATAATAAGAATACAATAACTAATGGAATTAATATTCCTAAAAATAATGCTATGACATAGTTTACTTGAGTTCGAGGCCCAATTAATCCTCCACCTATATCTTTTGCTGGATCTATAAACTGAATGTCTGATAAATTTGCCGCTTTTACAATTTGAGCCTCACTCCTCTTTTGAAGATAGGTTTGATAAATATTTTCGCTCAAATTATACTTTCGCATTATTTTAAAAAGCTTTTGCTTTTGTTCTGGCAATTGATTTATTTGAGATTGAGCTTTATTGAGTTTCCCATTAACTTGACTATATTCATACCCAACTGCGTTTTTTGATGCGTTAATATTTTCTAGTAGTACTTTTTTTACAGCCGAAATTTCATTGTCAATATTATTTAATAAGACCTTGCTTTTTACAGAATAAATCATTTCTGATCGTTGAACAGAAAGATCTATGATGTTTTTTACGTTACTAATAATATTAGGATCTTCGATTCCAGCAACTGACGGTGCAGGAAGTTTTGAATAATCAGTACTTTTTCTTAAATAATTTTCTAATGTGTTATAGTAATTTACTTTTCTATCAACTTCATCTTTGTTAACATCAATCCTTAAAAGCTGTTCTTGAAAATCTTTACCACCATTTTCTATATCTAAAATGTTTTTACCTCGACTAAAATTTCTTAAATCGTTGTTGGAAGTTCTTAAACTATCATCGGCTACTGCTAAGGTTTTGTCAATAAAAAGAATGGTATTTTCTGCAAAAAGATTTTTACTTTCTAATTGTCTTTTTATCAAAGTAGCAACTGTTTCATTCAAATAATCTACCATTCGGGCTTTATTTGTTCCATCCATAGACAGTTTTAAAATAGAAGCTGCTTTTTCGTCAATGAGCACTTTAATGTTTCTAAATCTCGAGACTGTTTCATCAAACGGATTGAAAACTATTATAAATTCTGAATTAATAAAATTTGTTGGGACTGATTTTAAAACAACTTGACCATGAAAAAAGGGTAAATTAATTTGTTGTCCTACTTTATATTTTTTTTCAAAATTTCCCGAAGCTACATTTATAGATTCTTTAGTATTGTTTGAATAATTGATTACGGAAGCTTTATTTGAATTAAACTCTGTACTCAAAATAAATTCGTAAGCTGAAACAAACTTAATAAATATTTGAGACTGAGCTAACTGATTTTTAGATTTATCAATTTTTATTAAAAATGGTGTGCTACCATAAACATCTTGAGTAAAATATTCTTGTTTTTGCAAATAATCAATATAAAAATCTAACTTATCTACAACAATTTCATTGTGTGAGCGCGATTTTAAAGTTGATGCTATTGTTTGAACCTGATCTGAAGTACCACCCCAATTAAAAGTTAAACTAGTATTTGAAGTAAACAACGGATTATCTTGCTCGCTTACGGCAATTGTAGTTTCTAATGAATATATTTTTTGTTTTCTAATATTTATTTGGTGCGCAATTGTCAAACAAACAATTAATCCAAAAATAAACCACCGCCAATAACTTCCCGTTTTAATTAAAAATCCTTTAAAATCAAAACTATTTTGGTTTTCAAAAAATGAAAAGTCTTTTGAATCTAACATTTTAAAATCTTTTTATTTTTTTATTAATAAGTAGGTAGTTGTGGCTAAAGATAACAATGTTATTATAGTTCCTAAAGACTCTATACCTGTTTTTCCAGTCCCCCACGATTTTTGTTTCAATGGCTTAATATATATATAATCATTGGGTTGTAAGTAATAACAAGGATTGTTAACTGCTTTTGAATCGGTCAAATCTATACTAAAAGTTTCAGCTCCTTGCGGGAACTGACGAATTACTTTTACATCTTTTCTATCGCCTAATATTGTAATATCGCCTGAGTTTGCAACTGCTTCTAGAATCGAAATTTTATCATGATATAGAGTTTTTGTTCCTGGACTATTTATCTCGCCGTTTATAGCATATCTAAATCCAGCCAATTTAACATTTACAAAAATTCCTGCCCTATCTGTAAAATGATCTGTTAAAAGTTCCTTTTCGATTTTAATTCTTACTTCATCCAGAGTAAAACCTAAAACATTTACCTCGCCTAAAATTGGCATTCTTATATTTCCATGATCATCAACAACGTATCCTTTTAAATATAATTCTTGTTCGGACGAAGAAGTTTGCCCAGCTGTAATATTAAAAATTTCAACTAACTTAGGATCTATTGCTTTAATATTAATACTCAATATATCAGCAGTTTGAAGTCTATATGGCTTAGCAACAATTTGATTTATTGTTGCTTGGGTGTTACTGTTTTTGTTTTGTAAATACACTAAATCTTTTGTAGGTACACAAGATGTTAAAATATAGCCACTAAGAAAAAGTATGCATAAAATTCGGTAGTTCATTCTTGAAAATTTTGTAAACAAAGATAGTTTTTCAATTCTAATTACAAAAATAATGGGTCACTATTGGACTAAATATTTTTAAAGGAACTTTCAAAAGGTACACGTTGCAAAATACTTCTTCCTAAAGTGACCTCATCTGCATACTCTAACTCATCGCCAACTGCTATTCCTCTTGCAATAGTCGAAGTTTTAATATTAAAATCTTTTAATTGTTTGTATACATAAAAATTTGTGGTATCACCCTCCATTGTTGAGCTTAAGGCAAATATAACTTCGTCAACTATACCGCTTTTTGCTTTTTGGATTAAAGTATTTATGTTTAATTGACTTGGCCCAACACCATCTATGGGTGAAATTTTACCACCCAGCACATGATAAATCCCTTTATATTGATTTGTATTTTCTATTGCCATTACATCTCTAATGTCTTCAACAACACAAATAATTTTATGATTTCTTGAGGTATTTGAACATATTTCGCAAATATCGACATCAGAAATATTGTGACATTTGGTACAAAACTTAATTTCTTCTCGCATTGAGTTTAAAGCTTGCGCCAAAAATTGAGTTTGTTCTGCAGGTTGCTTTAACAAATGAAGCATTAATCTCAACGCTGTTCGTTTTCCAATTCCTGGCAATTGAGACATCTCATTTACTGCTTTTTCTAATAACTTTGAAGAAAATTCCATACTACAAAGATAAAAAAAGATTTAGTAATCAATTTGTGATTTTAATTTACAAATTTGCAAATTATTTTCTTTTTTGTACTTTGCCAATTGATAAAATCAAAAGTCATGAACGCTACCACCATCCTTATTATCATCCTAATCTATTTTGGAGTATTGATTTTTATTTCGAATATAGTTAGTAAAAAAAAATCTGATAATGATACTTTTTTCAAAGCTAACAAAAATTCTAAATGGTACTTAGTAGCATTTGGTATGATTGGAACGGCACTTTCTGGTGTTACTTTTATCTCTGTGCCAGGAAATGTGGGCTCTGCTGAAACTCAATTTTCCTATTTTCAATTTGTTTTAGGAAATGCAATTGGGTTTTTAATCATAGCAAAAGTTTTATTACCTCTCTATTATAGGATGAATTTAACATCTATTTATAGTTATATCGAACAGCGTTTAGGGATTGTAAGCTATAAAACCGCTGCATCCATTTTCTTAATTTCTCGAACTATCGGATCATCGTTTCGATTATATCTTGTAATAATCGTTTTGCAACGTTATGTATTTGATTTTTACAATATTCCGTTTGCTATAACCGTTTTAATTTCACTTCTTTTGATATTTGCCTACACCTATCGAGGTGGCTTAAAAACTATTATTATTACCGACACGCTACAAACTGTTTTTTTAGTTTCGTCAGTATTTTTAACTATAATTTTTATTTGTTCTAGTTTAAATTTTAATCCTATACAAGCCTTTGAAGCGGTAAAAAACAGTAATTATTCTAAGATTTTTTTTTATGAAGATTATTTAAAAGGAACTTTTTTTGTTAAACAAATTTTGGGCGGAATCTTTGTTACAATTGCGATGGTCGGATTAGACCAAGATTTGATGCAAAAAAATTTAAGTTGTGCAACTATTGTCGAAGCTCAAAAGAATATGTTCACATTTACAGGGATTTTTGTAATTATCAATATTTTCTTTTTAAGTGTTGGTGCATTACTGTATCTTTTTGCAACAAAAAATAACATCTCAATTCCTGTAGATTTAGTAACTGGTAATCCTAGAACCGATTTACTATTTCCAGAAATAGCATTTAATCATCTTAGCATTCTGCCAAGTGTTGTTTTTTTATTAGGGTTAACGGCTGCAACTTTTGCAACAACAGATTCTGCCTTAACAGCACTTACCACCTCTTTTTGTGTTGATTTTTTGAATATGGATAAAATAGAAAATGCTACAAAAAGCAATCAAGTAAAAAAAAGACATAGTGTTCATCTTGGTTTTTCTTTATTGATGTTTTTTGTAATAATAATTTTTAATTACATAAATGATGCATCAGTTATAACGATGATTTTCAAAGTAGCAAGTTACACATATGGTCCACTTTTAGGGCTATATAGTTTTGGGTTGTTTATGAAAACTAAAACGGTTTATGATAAATTTGTTCCATTTGTTTGTTTAATTTCACCAGCTATTTGTTATCTGATTTCTACCAATTCTAAATTGCTTTTTGGCAATTATACCTTTGATAATGAATTAATTATTGTAAACGGGCTGATAACTTTTTTAGGACTATTACTTATTAGTAAACCAGCAACTAGCCAAACTAGGTTTTAACTAATTAAAATTAAAAACTTTACCATCGGCAGCAATCTCAGAATTGGCAAATATGGTTTGTGCTTCACTTTTAAATAATTCAATATCGTCGTAACGTGTAGAAAAATGACCTAAAATTAAATTTTTGACATTTGCTTTTTGTGCAATTAGTGCAGCCTGTTTAGCCGTTGAATGCATCGTTTTGGTAGCAAGTGATTCGTCTTTATCCAAAAATGTACTTTCGTGATATAAAACATCTACATCTTTAATTATAGAAATTATTGATTCATCATATTTTGTGTCACTGCAAAACGCATAACTTTTAGCTGGTTGAGGATCGAAGGTAAGTTTGCTATTTTGAATAACTTTTCCATTATCTAAAGTTACATTTCCACCATTTTTGATTTTATTAAGATACACTTTTTCAATTTTATAAGCCTCAATTTGATCAATATTTATTTTACGAAGTAAATTTTTCTCTGTAAATAAAAAACCATTTGTATAAATGCGATGAGATAATGGAACAGTTTTTACGATAACGGTATCGTCTTCAAAAATAATTTCAGATTCTTTAGATTCTAATTCATGAAAAATTAAATTATATCCTGTGTATGAACCAGAAAATTTGAGTTGTAATAAAATTATTTCTTTAATTCCTTTTGGTCCAAAAATTATTAAATCATTTTTGCGATTAAGCAACATAAAAGTAGAAATTAATCCTACTAAACCATAAAAATGATCTCCATGAAGATGAGAAATAAATATGTGACTTATTTTAGTAAATTTTACTTTGCTCTTTCTTAGTTGTACTTGAGTTCCCTCGGCACAGTCAATTAAAAAAGTCTTGTTTTTAATCTCTAAAACCTGCGATGTCGGGTTAGAAATTGTCCGGGGAGTTGCAGCATAACAGCCAAGGATTGTAAGTTTCAAGTTGTTTTTATTAAAATTACAATTCTGTTTTATCATTATTGATTTTGCCAAGCTTTATAATTTGATACATTATATATATCAATAAAACAGCATTGATTACAAGTTTTATATAATCAAACTCATTTGTTTTTAATCCTACAAAAATTCTTTTTGCAAATAAAAAAGATAAAACAAATAAAAGCGCAACGTAAAAATAAATTGTGTATTTGCTTTTCATAAAATGTATTTTTTTTTAAAACCCTAAATCTCTTTCTATCTCTTCCAACTCTACACAATCTTTTGCTTCTTGTAGTGTTGGAACTACTGTTAATGTAACTGGAACTTTATTATAATCAATATTTTTTGCAACAATCACAAATGATTTTTTTAATTTTTTATGTGCTTTGGATAAATTTAGAAACAATTTAATATCAGTATTAGTAACAGTATCGAATGTAGAAATATCAATAATTAAATTTTTATTTTTTAAATTCTCTTGATTTAAATTCAAATTATCTAAAAATAAAAGAACACTTTTTTCTGAGCTTTGTATAATTTTGGTGTTGTTTTCCATTGAAAAGGTTATACTTTTTTTTATTTTTTGAGTTTGGAAGCTAGCAAATAGGTTACTGCCATGCGAATTGCAACACCATTTTCTACTTGATTTAAAATTATAGATTGACTAGAATCGGCAACATCAGATGAAATTTCTACTCCTCTATTTATTGGTCCTGGATGCATTATTATAATTTCTTTATTCAAGCTATCTAAACGATTTTTATCAACTCCATATTGTTGTGCATACTCTCGTATTGAAGGAAAAAAATTGACATCCATTCGTTCACTTTGAACCCGCAACATATTTGCTACATCACACCATTCTAAAGCTTTTTGCAAATCTGGTTCTACTGCAATGCCAAGACTTTCTATATGTTTTGGAATCAATGTTTTCGGTCCGCACACTTTAACTATTGCACCTTGCATTTTTAATGCAAAAATATTGGATAATGCAACACGCGAATGTAGAATATCTCCTATAATAACTATTTTTTTTTCGGTTAAATTTCCTAATTTTTCTCTAATAGAATAACTATCAAGCAAGGCTTGTGTAGGATGCTCATGTGCTCCATCGCCAGCATTAATAATACTTGCATTTACATTCTTTGATAAAAAATGAGCGGCTCCAGGATTTGGATGTCTCATTACAACCATATCAACCTTCATGGCCAAAATATTGCTGACAGTGTCAATAAGTGTTTCTCCTTTTTTAACCGACGATTGCGCAGCAGAAAAACTTATAACATCTGCCGAAAGTCGTTTTTGTGCCAACTCAAACGATAATTTAGTTCGAGTACTATTTTCAAAAAAAATATTTGCTATTGTAATATCTCGAAGTGAAGGAACTTTTTTTATGGGCCTATTGATTACTTCTTTAAAATGATCAGCAGTTTCAAAAATTAATTCGATATCGCTCTTTTGAAGATATTTTATTCCTAATAAATGGTTTACACTTAACTCACTCATTTTTTTTAGGTTGTTGATAAATTAGTATTCATAACAAGATAAACTGCGTCTTCGCCATCATTTTCAAACCAACAAACTTTTACTTTTTCGTTGTTTATTGAATCTACTTGACGTCCTCGATAATCGGGTTGTATGGGTAAATGTCGGCTAAAACGTCTGTCGATAAGTGTTAAAAGTTCAATTTCTGATGGACGACCAAAAGATTGAATTGCTGTTAAAGCAGCATTGATACTTCTACCGGTATACAAAACATCGTCTATAAAAACTACTTTTTTATCTTCTACTATAAAATCAATTTCGGTTTTATTTGCCTCGAGCGATTTTTCACCCCGTCTGAAATCATCTCTAAAAAAAGTGATGTCTAAAAATCCTAATTTCACATTTTGAACTTTATATTCATTCTCTAAAATAAACTGAATTCGCTTAGCTAAATGTTTGCCTCGGGGTTGCAACCCAATCAGTATCGTATTTGAAAAATCTAAATGTTTTTCGATTAATTGACAGGCTAATCGATGAAGAATAATAGATACTTCTTTAGAAGTGAGCAATGTTTTTTGACTCATAAAACGAAGTGTTTTCATTGGATTGTAAAAATACATTATTTTTTTGAATTTATTTTTTTTTTAAAATTACTAATTGCAAATAAAAATTATACTTAGACTCTCATTGATAAAATTTAAAGTAGCTTAAAACCGTTTAATTTAACTATAACTTAACAATGAATTTCGATGGTTAAATCTATTTTTGTTAGTAACATATTAAAAAACTCCAAAATTGTCATTTTGTAAAACTTATTTGTTCTCGATTATTTTTTTATCATTATTAACATCTTGTAAAAAAGATTATTTTAATGATAATTATGTAGCCTATTTTGGGGGAGAAGTTATGAATCCGTCTGTAAGGTATATTCTTTTTTGCAAGGATAACGTAGTTTTAGATACGATTCCGTTACAAACTGATAATACTTTCCTCAAGAAATTTGACTCCCTAGCTCCTGGTTTATATACTTTTAAAAACGATCCTGAGTATCAATATGTATATTTTGATAAAAATGATAGTATAAAAATTCATTTAGATTGCAAAGATTTCGACCAATCGTTAATGTTTTGTGGTCGTGGCGACGAAAAAAACAACTATTTGATGGATATGTATCTTAAAAATGAAAAAGATAAGGATAAAATGTTTGAGATTTTTGATTATGATGTAGCTAAATTTAATAAAAGCATTGACAGCACAAATTTAAAAAATATTACTTTTTACAATTTAAAAAAAGAAGAAATTAAGTGGAATGATGGCTTTGACGTATATGCATCTGCAATTGTGAAATTTCCATATTATACAAAAAAGGAAATTTATCCTGTGATTCATAAAATAAGAACTGGAACAGATGTACTAAAAAAACTTCCAAAAGATTATTATAGTTTCAGGAAAAGTATAGATTACAGCAACGAATCGTTGACTGATTTTTCTCCGTTTGCTATGTATCTCAACTATATGTTGAACAATGCTGGAGCAATAAATTATCACAATCATTTTTCTGAAGTTGATTTGGCTTTAAAAACTAATATTAATAAATTAAAAATTGCCGATACATTAATAAAAAATGAAAAAGTCAAAAATATAGTTTTAAATAATATTGCTTTTCAATATTTGTTAGAAGATCAAAATATGGTAAATAATAAAGAATTTCTTGATACTTACCATAAAATATCAACCGATAAAAGTAAGAAAAATGAAATTTTAAAAATTGGTGATGCTATTCAATTACTTACCGTAGGAAAAAAATTGCCCGAAGTTAACTTAATGAATTTATCAGGGAAGATTATTTCTTCTAATGATGTTATTAAATCAAATACGGTATTCTTTTTTTGGTCAGAAAAATCGAATTCCCATTTTATTGCAAGTCATAAAAAAGTAATCGAACTGAAAACTAAGTTTCCAAATTATAATTTTGTAGCCATTAATTTGAATGATTCTGAAAAAGATTGGAGGGCAAACTTAGCACAACACAATTTTTCAAATACCGAATTACGATGTTGTAACTTTGAAGATATCAAATCTAAATGGGCAATAACAAAAGTACACCGAGTGCTAATTGTAAATTCTGACAAGACCATAAAAAATGGCTTTTCAAATATGTTTGATATTAATTTTGAGAAAGAATTAAAATAAAAAACTAATGAAGCTTCTGGAAAAAATAAGGTTCATAACCTACTAACAATTCTGGATGCAAAATTTTTACAATGTCTTTCAAAACAATATCTGGTCTGTTTGGTGCCAACTCATAATATAAAATGCCACCTGTTTTTCCTTTTTTACCAGCAAATGAGTAAACATTTTTAGTTTGAAACGCTTTAAATTGCTTATAATGTGGATTAGATTTAGACATTTCTTCAATATTTTTAAACTGACCAGATGTTATCCAGATATCAGCTTCTTTTGCTTTTTCAAAAACTGTCTCAAACGATAATGAAAGGCTTCCTGTACCAACTGTTGATTGCCAAAGATAATTTCCGTTAGCATCTTTTAGCAACTGCGAACCCCAACTTGAGCCACTGGGTAAATACCATTTATCTTCAAACATATCACCTGCTAAAATTGTAGGCTTTAAAACTGCCATTTTTGCTATCGCAACAGTTTTTAAATAATCTTTTTCAATTTTAGAAAAAATATCATTTGCTTCTTTTTGTTTTCCATAAAGGGCACCAAAAAATTTAATCCATTCAGATTTTCCAAGTGGTGTTTGCTCATTCCAATCACCATTTAACAACACTTTTAATCCGTTTTTTTGAATATTATCTAGTGTTGGATTATTGTTATCTATCCCATAACCTACTATTACCTCTGGTTGCAAATCGATCACAACCTCGGTATTTAAAGAATTATTCAAACCTACTTCTTTAATTTTTTTTGCATCAATCAAAGTTCGAACATTTTCTGACGAAATGTAATTTAAATTAGGAAACCCTATCAAAGTTTCTTCTACTCCAAGCATTTCTAGTGATGGAATATGAGTTGTAGATGTTACAACAATTGTTTTAATTGGAACATTTACTACAGTATATTGTTTTAACGAATCTGGAATAACTCCATCACTTTCTTTGAAAATATAAGTATATGTTTTACTTGATTTTGGCCAAGGGTTTAAAACTTTTACTACCGAATATCCATCATAATTAATTAAAGTAAAGCCCTTTGCAAAATTAATTTCGTTTTCTGAAACTAATTTAGGTGTCGTTTCTGACTCTTTTTTACATTGAATAAAAAGAGTCAAAATTAAAAATAATAGTATTGCTTTTGATGCAGATTTCATTGATTAAATTTTTACAAAAGTATATTTTTGAATTTAAAATGTTTTAAATAATTTAAATTAAACTACTTTTACCTCATAATAAGGTTATGATTTTTAATTTTGAAAATCATATTAAATGGGAATTAGGTTTAAAACCTAAGCTGTACCCGCAACTGTAAGCTAAAATGTTTGTTGTTATCTACATCGTCACTGAGTTTTTTTAACTTGGGAAGACAAACAACAAGACGCAAGCCAGGATACCTGCCTTTTTTATAACAAATATCGAATCTTCGGGAAAAAAGATTCAGAAATTATGACTATAAAAAAGCGTTGTGTTTTATTTTTTGTGTTCTTGTGCCAATTTATTTGTGCACAAAAAACTGTTGTAGATACACTTCAAGAAGTTGAGGTAATCGACATAAACTTAAAAAAATTCTCTAACTCACAATCTATCTCAGTACTTACAGATTCAATTATATCATATAATAAACCGTCGCTTACCCAGTTGTTAAACTATAATTCTGTAATTTATTTTAAAGAAAACGGACTGGGAATGGTATCCTCGCCATCGTTTAGAGGAACAACCGCGCAACAAACAGCTGTAATCTGGAACGGGATAAATATTAATTCACAATTTAATGGTCAGACAGATTTTAATACCTTAACTACAAAAAATTATAATTCAATTTCTATT
>JANXVF010000065.1 GCA_025351785.1 Flavobacterium sp. | reverse complement strand
AAAAATTAAAATTAAGATTCTTTTATTCATTTTTTATTTTTTTTCATTCAAGTTTTTTATTTCTATGATTTTCGAAATAATTACTGCCAACGTCCCGCAGCTTGGCGATGTGGCGGATTAAGGAAGCCTAAACTTTCGGTTAATACTGACTTTGCAAGTACAAAACCAACTTTAAATTAAGCCAAAACCCGCCATATTGCCAAACTGCTGTTAGCGGTAGTATTTTTGATTTGTAAGTATTTTTTGTTTATTTTTTCCATATTAATTGATATGGGTATGTTTCATATGCTGTGTTGTCTTCGTTAAGCGTATATCCATTTTTTCCATCATTTTTTCCTTCGTCTAGTAATATTTTAGCTTCCTCGCCTTTATTAAGATGTTCTAGGCAAATAGACTTATAAATTTTCACATCTGAAAAATTCGGATATATTTTTAAAGCCTTATCAAATTCTATTATTGCTTCTTCCCATTTTTGTTGTTCATATTTACTAATTCCATAATAAAATAAAGCTGTTGGGTGTTCTAAACCTTGCCGATTTTTATACAAATCTTCTGCATATTCTTTAAAGTATTTTTCAGCTTTTTCGAATTCGTTAAGTTGCAAATATGATAAGCCGATGTAAAAACCATAGGTATGATCCATTTCATAACCATTACCATATTTTTTTTGGCAATCTTCAAAATCTAAAATAGCTTCTTTGTAAGTTTTAGCAAAAATACATTTGATAAAAGCTCGATATGGTTGATATCTTTGGGCATCATATTTTACTGCTTTGTCAATGCATCGCATACCAACTTCATATTTTCGTGATTTAAAATAAGCCATTGCTTTTTGTTGCCACAAAGTAGAAACGGTACTGTCTTTTTTTAATCCCTCGTCAATATTATCTTGAAATTCTTTTGAAATTATTCTATATTTATACGCATTGCCTAAATATTCCGCTATAATTAAATTTTGCTTTTCTTTTGTTATTTCTTCAGATTTATTTATTTGACAACAACATGTAAAGGTCATAAAAAAAAAGAATAAGTGTGTGATTAATTTCATATTTTGTGTTTTTGTAATACAATTTTTTTGATTCTTTTGCGATAATATTACCGCTAACGTCTCGCGCGCTTTGCGATGTTGCGGACGATTGAGCACCGAGCCTTTACAAATATAAACAAATTATTGAGTTAAAAACTTACTTTCAGATAAATCCCAAAACCCGCAATATCGCAAAACCGCTGTTGTGCGTTCGCTTTTTTATGTTTCTAATAAATTTTCGTCAAACCAAACATCTTCATATCCACTTTCTGTTATTAAAAATCTAAATCCGTCATCTAATCCTAAATATTTTATTGTTTTAGGATTTTGTTGTAAAAAATATTCAGCACAAACTGGTTTAAAAAAATCTTCTTTTTCGGAATATTCTCCGCTCCAAATATACCAACATATTTTTCCTTTTTCTGCTTTATGTCGTAATCCGTTTAGTTTTTCAAGATTTAAGTTTTTAGATATTCCAACTTTCAAGTTTCGGCTAATTGGTTTCCATTTCGATTTGTACTTTTCGCAAATTTCTTTCTGCTTTTCGATGTGAATATTCCAATTATTGTGTTCTATTAATTCGTCAACATCAGTTTCTAATCTTTTTTTCCAAAGTTTCATATTAAGTTCGTTTATTGGAAAATTAATTATTTCGTTATCCCAATCAAATATTGTTTCAGAAATCACGTTTTCGTCCCAATTAATCTGGTCTGACATAATTGCATCGAAAGCAAATGATTGAATTTCAGATTTTGTAATTTCTTTATTTAGAAATTTATCACAAAGTTCAATTAATTCTTTTCTTTCAATGTTCATTATGAAATCAGTTTTTATTCGGTTTTCTGTCGCTCGAAAGTGACGCACAACGTCTCGCGCGCTTTGCGATGTTGCGGACGATTGAGCACCAAGCCTTCACAAATATAAACAAATTATTGAGTTAAAAACTTACTTTCATAAAAATCCCCAAACCCGCAATATCGCAAAACCGCTGTTATCACTCGTTTTTTATTCAGTTAGTATTTTATTTATAATCTTTTCTATGCCTTTTTTTCCAGTTTCACTTAAACCGCCGTATTTCATATTCGGCGAAAAAGGAATTGATTTTGTCATTCCACAATCTTCCAAGCACAACCAAATTTTACCGATTTCCTTATCTTCCTTATTGTAAAATCTCAAAATATATTCTGACTCAATAACTTCCCAAGTTGTTTCTCCCCAATTGAAATTAATAGGATTATTGAAAAAAGCAATTACTTCTGATTTACTTGATTTCGATAATGTTTTTGAAGTCAAACGACTTAACAAAAATCTGTTTTTAAATAGTTTCACTTCTGCAACTTCTTCTCTAGGAAAGTTATATTTTTCATTCCCAAAATTCTTTTCAAAGGCTTTTTCTTGTTCTTCAGTTGTTTTGTACATATAAAATTCAATCATCTCTTCTTTCGGTGTGAAAGTCGAATAATATTGTCCTCTATCAAAAACATCAGAAACAATGATAAATCCAATAATTATGATAATAAAAACGATAAGTAATATTTTCCAAATAGTTTTCAAATTGCGAGTTCGATTTTAAAATGAGTGATAACGTCTCGCGCGCTTTGCGATGTTGCGGACGATTGAGCACCGAACCTTTACAAATATAATCAAATTATTGAGTTAAAAACTTACTTTCAGAAAAATCCCCAAACCCGCAATATCGCAAAACCGCTGTTGTGTGCTGTTTTTTTTACTTTTCTAAATATTCGTCTGTAAAATGTTGTTTATGTTTTGGTTTAGCAAATTTTGTAGCATTATATTCTTTTGAGTTACCTTTTGGAATAGAAAGTGAAGTCCAATTTTCGTTACACAATAATTTTCCGATA
>JANXVF010000064.1 GCA_025351785.1 Flavobacterium sp. | reverse complement strand
AAAAATTATATTTTTATTAATTTGTATTGTATTAATTGCTTGTAACCCTAATTTCGTAGATAAATTTAGAGTAATTAAAAATGATAAATCCTATAAAATGCTTATTTGTTACTATACCGATAGCAAGGATTCGGTATCGATTGATTGGTTGTTATCATATCAAATTGAGAACAATACTAACATAGGAGTAAAATTCGATTGGATTAGAAAAAGACCTGAATATTCTGTGCAAACAGCTTTGATGAAACCTAAAGATTCATTAGAGATGTTTGATAGATTAGTTTATAAAAAATCATCCCGAGAGTTAATTTTGTATTGTACTAAAATCGTATCTAAAAATGATTTTCCTGTAGAAATCTTAATTCCAGAGGAATCAACAATTACTTACGGAGAATTTGAAAAAAATATTACGGATATTCCCAAAAAACAATTAGCGTTTATGAAAAGTTCTTTTTTTCAAAACATTTTAAAAGAAACAGAAAACGATTCAATAGCAATTGTTTTTCGTGATACAGTTGCCGATGATTATTTTCAGTTTAAAGGAATTATAAAAGACAAAGAACTTAAATTTTCAAGATGATTCTATGTGAAATATCAACAGGTTATTTGGCAAACCCCGTAAGTTTTGCATTTGCGTTATTAAACGAAGCTGTTATAAAACCCACAATACAAGGCATTAAAGACGATTGGAACAAAGGTTTAGAAGAAGATTTTGAAATTATACATAAACCAAAAGGTTTAGATGCTTGTAAAGCTTTTGCGGATAATAGAAATATAAATTCACCAATAAAATATTTAGATATTTATACACCTACTATGCAAAAACTATTGAAAAACGAATTTTTGAGTATTGATGATATGGACAAATACAATAAAAAAATTCAAGAAAGTGAATATATTAAAGCAGGAAATAAATTTATAACTCATACTATTTTTTACAAATATGAAAAAAATAAATTTGGTCTAAATGATGATGTTTTTATAAATAGTATTTTCATTAATAATAAACCCGATAGCGCGGATTTGCAATCCGTGCCAGTAAAACAAAGGAAATAAAAATGAAATAATTAAGTTTTAAATTGAGTTCTTTTAATAAAAATGTCACGGATTGCAAATCCGTGCCAGTAAAAAAAAATGAAATAATTAAGTTTTAAAATGAGTTCTTTTAATGAAAATGTCACGGATTGCAAATCCGCGCTATCGGGTTTGGGTGTTTATAAAGTATTTTGGGATGAAACAGATTTATATGATGAACATTCTGATGATGAAATCTCCTTTTTCAACATAAAATTATATAAAAAAAATACGCGGACCTTTGGAATATTTTGGTTTTAGGGAAATCAAAAATGATACTGTAAAAAAGATAATATCAATCCGCTATCATTCAGACCTATGAGCTTCAAACAAATAAAAAAAATCTTTTTTTTAAAATGCACTAAAACAAAAAAACCGCCTCATATTTTATAATGCGACGACTTCTTTTTTTTTGATACTAAATCAAACATTATTTATTTCCCTTGTTTTTTATCATTGCTTCCAATTGATCCCACATTTCTTGAGGAATTTGCTCCAGCATATTAAATTCGCCAGCACCTTGCAACCACTCGCCACCGTCTATAGTTACTACCTCGCCATTTATATATCCAGAAAAATCCGAAACTAAATATGCAGCAAGATTGGCAAGTTCTTGATGATTCCCTACACGTTTCAAAGGCACTTTTTTTGTCATATCAAATTTTGATGCCAAGTCTCCAGGCAATAAACGTTCCCAAGCACCTTTTGTAGGAAAAGGTCCCGGAGCAATTGCATTCATTCGAATACCATATTTTGCCCATTCTACCGCTAAGCTTCTTGTCATTGCAAGCACTCCAGCCTTTGCAGTTGCACTTGGCACCACATAACCAGATCCTGTCCAAGCATAGGTTGTAACAATGTTTAACACAACGGCCGCCTCTTGTTTCCTATCAATCCAATGTTTTCCAAAGGCAAGTGTGCAATTTTTAGATCCTTTCAAAACAATATCAATAATTGTATCAAAAGCATTTGATGATAACCGTTCTGTAGGTGAAATGAAATTTCCAGCCGCATTATTCAATAAAACATCTACTTTACCAAACGATTTTATAACTTCTCTAAGCATATTTTCGACTTGTTCATAGTGTCGAACATCACATTGTAGTGCCAAACATTTGCCGCCGTTTTCAGTAGTCAGTTCTTCAGCCGTTTTTTCTAGTTTTTCTAAATCTCGTGACGTGATTGCCACATTGGCTCCAAGTTCTAAAAAATATTTTGTCATGGCTTTTCCAAGACCGCTTCCACCACCTGTTACTACAATTACTTTTCCTTTTAAGGCATCATCACGAAGCATTTTTGCTGAAAAATCCATATTTATTTTAGTTTAAATTTTCTAGAATTTTAATTATTTTCATTCATACTTTGTATAATCATGTATGCAACTCGCAACGCTTCTGTTCCATCTTCTAAAGTTACAACTGGTGTAGTATTAGTGTTAATTGCATCTGCAAATGTCTCTAATTCATCCAAAATAGCATTATTATGGTTTACATCTGGATTTGCAAAATAAATTTGCTTTTTTTGTCCCTCTGCATTTTGCAAAATCATATCAAAATCTCCAGGGACTTCTGGTGCTTCTTTCATCTTTACAACTTCACATACTTTATCTAAATAATCAACCGAGATATAAGCATCTTTTTGAAAAAATCGAGATTTACGCATATTTTTCATCGATATTCTACTTGATGTAACGTTGGCTACACATCCATTTTCAAATTCTATTCGGGCATTTGCTATATCAGGAGATTGACTTAAAACCGAAACACCACTAGCATGAACAGCTTTTACTTTTGATTTTACAACACTTAAAATTGCATCAATATCATGAATCATCAAATCCAAAACTACAGGAACATCGGTACCTCTAGGATTAAATTCGGCTAGGCGGTGCGTTTCAATAAACATCGGATTTTCTATCAAGTTTTTTACTGCTATAAAAGCTGGATTAAATCGTTCTACATGACCTACTTGTCCTTTAATGTTGTATTGGTTTGCCAAAGCAATTATTTCCTCGGCTTCAGAAACGGTTGTCGAAATTGGTTTTTCAATAAAAACATGTTTGCCAGATTTAATTGCAACTTTTGCACATTTGTAGTGCGAAAGTGTGGGTGTTACAATATCTATAACATCTACTGCGTGAAGTAGTTTTGAAATTGTATCAAATTGTTTATAACCAAATTCTGTCGCTATTTTGACTCCATTTTCATGATTTTCATCATAAAATCCTACTAAATCATATTTGTCAGATTGCTGTAATAATCGTAAATGTATTTTCCCGAGATGACCTGCACCTAAAACGCCAATTTTTAACATAAAAATTAAATTTTATCAAAAGTACTCTTTTAGTTTAATCTATAAAAAATTTTATGAATTTTGAATTTGAAATTTCATAATTTTAATGTTAATTTACTAAAAATAATTTTTAAAATTGAACAATACAAACAAACATCAGGGTCTTCGAAATCAGTTGGCAAAAACCTTGGAAGACAAAGGTATAATTGATAAAAATGTTTTGGAAGTAATCAAAAAAATACCAAGACACTTATTTTTAAACTCTAGTTTTGAAGATTTTGCATATCAAGACAAAGCATTTCCAATAGGAGCAGGACAAACTATTTCTCAACCCTACACAGTTGCTTTTCAGAGTCAATTGCTACAAGTAAAAAAAGATGACAAAATTCTTGAAATAGGAACGGGAAGTGGCTATCAAACTGCAGTTTTATGTTTGCTTGGAGCAAAAGTATATTCGATAGAACGCCAGATCGAGTTGTTTAAATCGACTTCTCTCTTGTTACCAAAACTTAATATTAGACCCAAACATTTATATTTTGGCGATGGTTACAAAGGTTTACCAAATCACGCTCCATTTGATAGTATAATTGTTACTGCTGGCGCACCTATAATACCAAAACTACTAATGGCACAACTAAAAGTAGGAGGAAAGTTAGTTATTCCTGTTGGTGAAAAAGATCAAATTATGACATTGCTAATTAGGAAAAATGAAACTCAATTTGAAAAACATGAATTTGGCGACTTTAAGTTTGTACCGCTACTAGAAAATAAAAATTAAATAGTATATTTGATTTAAAATTAAGTAATTATGATTAAAAATATACTCTTTTTAGTTTTTCCATTTTTTTCATTTTGTCAAGGTTACACTAGTTATTTTACCGGAAACACTACAAATATTACTACAAATCCTGAATTTGGAGTTTGCATGATGGGTGGAGCAACAGAACATGACAACGCAATGAAATGGTTATTGCAAAAAGCAAATGGTGGCGATGTTGTTGTACTTCGTTCTACTGGTAGTAACGGATATAATGATTATTTATATTCAACTCTCGGAATTCCCGTCAACTCTGTCGAAACTTTAGTGATTACATCAGTTGCGGGTGCTATAAATCCTTATGTTCTAAACAAAGTTGCAAACGCCGAGTTAATTTGGTTTGCAGGAGGCAATCAGTATGATTATATATCTTACTTCAAAAATAATGCTCTCGAAGATTTATTAAATGCTCATGTTTCAGTAAAACATGCACCAATAGGTGGCACAAGTGCAGGCATGGCAATTTTAGGAAACAACTATTTTATGGCTCAAAACGGCTCTATAACCTCGGCACAAGCTCTTGCTAATCCCTATACTTCTCTAGCTTCTTTGGGGCATAACGATTTTCTTTCAATTCCATTTATGAATGATGTAATTACAGATACGCATTATGACAATCCAGATAGAAAAGGACGTCAATCGACTTTCTTAGCTCGTTTAAAAACAGATTATGGAATTATCCCAAAAGGAATTGCATGTAATGAATATGTAGCTGTTTGTATAGCAAATGATGGTATAGCTCATGTATATGGAGATTATCCTAATTATCAAGAATTTGCCTATTTTATTCAACCTAATTGCAATAATATAAATCCGATAGATAATTGCCAATCTGGTCAATCTCTAACATGGAATTATGGCGGTGAAGCTCTTAAAGTTTATAAAGTTCCAGGAACAATGAACGGTACAAATTATTTTGATGTAAACAATTGGCAATTGGCAACAGGATTTGGTGGCAATTGGGAAAATTGGTCGGCAAATAACGGAATTTTAACCACAGTTTCTGGAAATGCACCGAGTTGTGCTTTGACAAATATAAAATTTGATGAAGATAGTTTTCAAATTAGTCCAAATCCTATCGATAATTATTTTTATGTAAAAGGTATCGCAAATGAAAAAATCACAGTTTATGACTATGTAGGAAAAACAGTTTTAACAGTAGCGGTAAATTCAAATGATTTTGTTGATACTTCAAGTCTATCCTCAGGCATTTACTTAGTAAAAATAGAAAGTAATGAAAAAATTGAAATAAAAAAAGTTATAAAATTATAAACTTAAATCCTAAAATTAATTTTTTAAGTACTCTTCAATTCTAGCCATTTTTTAAAATCAGAGAAATTTTGAGAAGAAATTCCATGATCCATAGGATATTCTTTATATACAATATCAATACCTAAAACTGACAAAGTTGGTTGTGCCTTTCGAGCCCATTCTACTGGAACTACTTGATCTAAAGAACCGTGTGAAGCAAAAATTTTAAGATTAGTAAAATTATTATTTTTATAATTTTCTGATGCAATTTTATCATTAAAATAACCACTCATTGCAACAATTCGCCTAATTTTTTCAGGATATGAAACGCCGACTGCATAACTCAAAATGCATCCTTGGCTAAAACCAATTAACGTAATATCATTTTTATCGATAGGAAATTTTAATATAATATCATCAATAAAATTTGCTATCAAATCGCGAGAAATTTGTGCTTGCGGAATATCAGAAAATTTATTCTCATCAGCATCAAAATTTATCGAGTACCACGCATAACTATTATAGTGCAAGTCAAATGGTGCCCGAACAGAAATAACAAAATATTCTGCAGGAAGTTCTGATGCAAACGAAAATAAATCTTGTTCATTACTTCCGTAACCGTGCAATAAAAGTAATAACGGATTTTTATCGAGCTTTAATTGGGGCTCTCGAATTAAATATGATAAACTCATTTTGATATTTTTAAATACTTCTAAACCATTTTTGATATAATTTCCCCACTATTGGAAGTGGAGTAATTTCGCCTTTTGCTGCGGTAAAGATTCCGTATATTGTTAAAATTGAAATAAAAATCCACATAGGTACAGCTATCATTAAACTTTCAAAATAACTAATAGAAACACCTAATATTATAAAAGTTACTGATAACCCTAAACCTTGACGAATATGAAATGAAGCATACTCATTTTTGTTCTCAGAATTCATAGAAATTGCAATTAAAACTCCAACAATTAGTATGTAACTAGTTATGGCAATCGATTTTCCTTTATTTATAACTTGCTTATCCATTGCTCAAAATTAGTTTACTATTATTATAAATTCCAATTATTTTTCCTTTCATACTTGACCCTAAAAAAGCTGAATTCTTTGATTTAGATTTTATATTTTGCAAAGTAAATTCCCAATTTGAATGTGGGGTAAACAAAGTTATATTTGCTTTATTTCCGATATTAATTTGAGATGTTTCTAGATTAAATATAGTTCTACCAAAAGTAAGTTTTTCTATAATAGTTTCTAATGGTAAAACTGTATTTAAGGCTCCAAAAGCACTTTCTAGCCCAATTGTTCC
>JANXVF010000029.1 GCA_025351785.1 Flavobacterium sp. | reverse complement strand
GTAATGACCAATGAATGTGGTACAACTACCACTATGCCGCTTAATATAACAGTAAGTTGCTTGGGTACTAATACCGTTGTTGCTACATTACAAAAAGCCATAAAACTATACCCAAACCCAACAAATTCAAAATTAAACATAGAACTGCCAAGTAATATAAATGTAACTATAAACGAAATAAATATTACCAATTTACTAGGGCAAACAGTGCTAAATACTAATGCTAATACTAAAATCATTGATGTAAGCACGTTACAAAATGGTGTTTACATCATTAACCTAAAAACCAATTATGGAAACTGGAACGGAAAGTTTGTTAAGGAGTAAAATAATTATGAGTTATGAATTATGAGTTATTGAAATTGAGATTGATTGTTGAGATTGATTTTTGAGATTGAAATTGATTTTTGAAATTGATATCACTTCACCGCTGGTTTATACTCCTGTTTATCAATTATCATTTTTGATAAAATTTCTCTCAAAATTTCAGAAGTTCCACCACCAATAGGTCCTAATCTGCTGTCTCTAAATAAACGAGCCAATGGATATTCTTCCATATAACCATAACCTCCAAGCATTTGCAGGCAACTGTATATTGCTTCATCAGCTACTTTGGTCGATTTTAGCTTTGCCATTGTAGCTTCTTTCACTACATATTCACCTTTATCTAATCGTGCAACTGCTGCATAATTAAATATTTTGCAATGTTCAACTTCGGTTGCATGATCGATTAATGTGTGTCTTAAAGCTTGAAATTTGTTTATAGTAGTACCAAAAGCCTGGCGTTGCGACATATAATCGATTGTATATTCTAAAGCATATTCGGCGGTAGCGTGAGCATTTACAGCCATAATTAATCGTTCAAGCGCAAAATGTTGCATTATATAAGGAAATCCTTTGTCTAACTCGCCCATTAAATTTTCAACTGGAATTTCCACATTATCAAATGATATTTCTGCAGTATCTGATGCTCTCCAGCCTAGTTTATCAAGTTTAGTTGCGGTAACTCCTTTAGAATTGGTATCCATTAAAAAAATACTAATCCCTTTATTCCCTTTTTCGGGACTTGTTTTTGCTGCTAGAACATAATAATCTGCATAAACTCCATTTGTGATAAAGGTTTTTGAGCCATTGATGATATATTTATCGCCATTTTTTACAGCTGTTGTTCTCATCGCAGCAACATCACTACCTCCAAAAGGTTCTGTAATACACATTGCTCCTATTTTGTCTCCTAAAATACTTGGCGCTAAATAATCTTGTTTTATTCTTTCATCGCCTTCGGCATTAAGGTGAGTCATTGCTAAATATGCGTGGGCCCACATTGCTGCTGCAAATCCTCCAGATTTTATTTTATGAAGTTCTTCAAGAAATACGACTGTATAAAACAAATCTAAATTTAAACCACCATATGCTTCGGGATATGAAATTCCAAAAAAACCCATATCTCCAAATTTTTTCCAAATGAAACGCTCAATAGAACCTGTTTTTTCCCATTTTTCGATATGAGGAACTACTTCTTTTTGCAAAAAAAGTTGCAAACTTTTTCTAAACGATTCATGCTCTTCTGTGAAATATGTTGAATTCATATAATTAATGCTTAATTTTTGTTCAATTTTTTAGAATTCCAAATATAAAACAATTATTTTGATTTTATCAACAGGAAAATCTTTAATATTTGCTAAATCCTCAATTTTAATGTCGCCATTCATACTTCTATAAGTAACAATATTTTTTGAAATAGGATAATGAAAATATGCAAATTGACCAAGTTCTTTGATAGATGCATTATTAATATTAATTTTTTTGATAATAGGAAGTTGAATAATTTTAAAATATGTATTCAAATTTGTAAGTACTTCTGGCGATAAACCCCAAACATCATTCAGTTGTTCCATCGATACAAAACCACCATAAACTTGTTTTTGAGTTAAAATTCTGTCCGAAATTCCATCACCAATACCATAAACCTTCATCAAATCTTCTTTAGTAGCTAGATTAATATCAATTACCCTAAGAGCCTCTTTTTTTGTATAGTTTTTCCAGTTCGGATTTGATTTTTGAAAACCATTTGAATTCTGACTAGGATTTGTTACCCAATCTGGAAATTTAAAATAAGGTGAAATTATATTTAAAAGCGAATCTGAAATACCTGTTACTTGTTGAAATTCTTTAGCCGAATTGGCAAATTTTCCTAATTTTCTAAAGGCTAGTAATTTATCAATTTCTTCAGTTTTCATTCCTAATTTATAGGCTTTAAAATCAGAAATAAAATTGGGATTAAATGGATAAATTGTAGTGGTATATTGTTGCTTTTCAAGTTTTAAACTGTCTAAAGATGATTGCAAAGAAAGCCATTTTTTTTGTTGAGCAGACGAGGATTTCACGAGTGAAAAGTCAGTAAAATAATAACAAATTTGAACTATAATAATCATCGAAAAAAAAATAAGAATACCCTTTTTTTGATTTTTTGAATACTGAAAAATTGTTTTGAAAGAATTACTGTTCTCTGACATATTATTTATAAATAATTTATTTATAAGTACTTAAACGAATTACAAATCAAAAACTGATGTTCGTTTTGCTCGTATCAAATCTTTTAATCGCATCCAAAAAGCGAGGGTTAAATATACCCCAAACCAAAGTCCAGCGGTTACAAACGATATGTATATAAAAAATATTCTAACGCTATTTGCCCGCATTCCTAGCGTATCGGCAAGTCGTTGTGAAACATGAAAACCATGTTTTTCTGCAAAATATTTTAATCTGATTACAAATCTTTGCTTTGCCATTTTTAAGATTTATTTAAATTGATACGTTAAAATTACTCTAATTTTTAATTAATTCCAATCCTACGGCACAACTCAAACATTTTTTAGCATCGCAAAACTCATTTTTAAGTTGTAATAAAGCTTGCGAATCGAATGCATTTTGAGATTGTATCCCAAAAGATTTAAATCGATCTATGATTGTATTTTTTTCAGATGCTAACGAGGAAACTAATTGTATCAATTGTTCTGAATTGTCTTTTCCTTGACTTTTAAAAAATGCAAATTGCAACGGAATTATGGTGTTTATAATCAATAAATCGATAAATGATTTTGATAATGGCTTGCGTTTTTTGGGACTTTCTTTATCAAAAGTATAATGCGTCAGCCAATAATTGCTTACTGAAACATCAAAAATTTCATAAATCTCTTGCTGAGATGTAGCCTTGCAAATTTTAGAAAATAAATTCCTATGAACATGATATACCATGCAAAGTTGTGCCAGTCTGATGGTAGGAAAATTATCAGGACGATGCTTAAAAAACTGTACTGCAACTGATTCTATTTTATCAATTTTGTATTTCAAAGATAAATATTCAAACCAGGAAATTAATTCTTTGCTGTAAGTGTCTTCTGGATTTTGTGGCAATAAATTTGCTTGACCAAAAAGTAGAGCTTCTAAATATAAAACTTCTAACGATTCTTTTCTGATGACTGAAAAAGTTATTGATTTAGCAATTTTTAAAAACGTTTCGCCATTGTTATTTAAACCAAAATTTTTTGCTAACAAACAAAATAAAACCGATTCCCAATCGTTTTCGGAATCTTGCAAAAGAGAATTAATTGAAATGGATTTGCGCTCTAGCCTTTCGAAAAATAAACGCTCTTGCCAATTTTTAAGTATAAAATCATCTACGGTTGCAATTTGTTTTTCACAATAAATCCAAGATTTTGGGGTAAGCAAAGTTTTGTATTTTTTATATTCTAAAAAATCTACATAACTTTTTAATTCTAAAACTGGAATTTCGGTATTGTCTTTTCTAAATATTGGTGCGTCATGCTCCCAAACAACATGCAAAATAACCGAGTCATAATTACTGTCTTTCTCATGATTGTGTATATACCAATCGGACGATTTTATATGAATTTCAATATTTCCTGACCATTTTTGAGTACCAATAACTATCTGACCATTAAAAAAATCTGGTCCTGCAAGTTGTGTGTAAAATCCTGAATTAATAATAAGTAAATCTTCACCATTTATGGTTTTTAAATTTGAAAAATCAAATTTTTTATGTTGCCATATATAATGTAGAAAATCTTCTTTCATTTATAAAAAATAAAATTGTTTATAAATATACTAATTTATTGCAACAAATATAATTTTGCACAAGCTCTAGCGTCGGACAATGCTTCATGATGTGTAAGCTCAATATTATTCAAATCGGCGCAGTGTTTTAAATTGGCTGGTTTATATCCTTTTTTACGGTAGATTTTACATGTACATTCCCACATGTCTGCTAAATTTAATTCGTCATAATACAAACCATAATATTTCATTGTTTTTGTCAAAACCCTACGATCAAAAGCTTCGTTATGGGCTACTATAGTGCGTCCGAAAAGACGTTTTTGAATTTCTGGAAATATATCATCAAAGGTTTTTGCGTTTAATGTTTCGATTGGTTTTATACCATGAACCATAATGTTTCCATACCAATATTCGTTGTTTGGAGGTTGAATTATAGTGTAATATTCCTCTGTAATTATGGAGTTTTCGACAGTTACAATTCCTACGGCGCAGGCACTTTCAGGATGCCCAGTTGCAGTTTCAAAGTCGATTGCTGTAAAAGTCAATTGATGTTTATTTTCTAATTATTTTTGAGTTATTTGATCGAACCAATTATATCATATTTTGTTATAATGTGGTGTTTTCCGTTTTCTAAATCGACCAAAACTGCTTGGTTTTCCTTTGTAAAAAGTTTAGAAACTTCCTCTATCGAAGTGTTTCGTTTTACAATAGGATAGGGTTTTCCCATAATTTCTTTTATAGGTTTGTCGGCAACGTTTTTATCAGAGACATAACTTTGAAACAAATCGGTTTCGTCAACTGAACCCACAAATCCTGAAATATCAATTACCGGAATTTGTGAAATTTTGAACTTTCGCATTCTATCAATCGCATGAGAAACTAATTCTTCGGTTCTTACTACGACCAATGTTTTATCGATATGCTCTTTTATAATATCCTCAGCTTTTGTAATTTCTTCGTCTAGAAAGCCTCGTTCGCGCATCCACTCGTCGTTAAACATTTTTCCTACATAACGACTTCCTGAATCGTGAAATAAAACTACAACAACATCATCTTTTGTAAAATGTTCCTTAAGTTGATGCAATCCTTTTACGCATGATCCAGCAGAATTGCCTACGAATATTCCTTCTTCTAATGCAATTTTTCGAGTATAAACTGCTGCATCTTTATCGGTAACTTTTGTGAAACCATCTATTATAGAAAAATCTACATTTTTTGGTAAAATATCCTCTCCTATTCCTTCGGTGATATAGGAATAAATTTCATTCTCGTCAAAAATTCCTGTTTCATGATATTTTTTAAATACCGAACCATAGGTGTCAATTCCCCAAATTTTAATTTTAGGATTTTTTTCTTTTAGATACTTCCCTATTCCAGATATTGTGCCACCTGTACCAACTCCTACTACAAAATGAGTTATTTTACCATCGGTTTGTTGCCAAATTTCGGGTCCAGTTTGTTCGTAATGTGCTTGTGCATTTGATGGATTATCATATTGATTTACATACCACGAATTTGGGATTTCGGTTCCTAATCGTTTAGAAACAGAATAATAAGAACGCTCATCAGTAGGTTCTACATCTGTTGGGCAAACAATAACTTTTGCACCAACAGCACGTAAAATATCCATTTTTTCTTTAGATTGTTTATCCGTAATTACAAAAATACATTTATATCCTTTTACGATAGCGGC
Source organism: Flavobacterium sp. (assembly GCA_025351785.1). Classification (GTDB taxonomy): domain Bacteria; phylum Bacteroidota; class Bacteroidia; order Flavobacteriales; family Flavobacteriaceae; genus Flavobacterium. The sequence goes on along the minus strand of JANXVF010000029.1, from coordinate 3,949 downwards.
GAGAGCCAAACCCATTCCTGTATTTCCAGAAGTTCCTTCAATTATTGTTCCACCGGGTTTTAAACGGCCGTCAGCCTCAGCATCTTCGACCATTTTCAATGCCATTCTATCTTTAGTGGAGTTTCCTGGATTGAAGGTTTCAACTTTAGCTAAAATTAATGCATCTATTCCTTCAACAACTTTATTTAATTTGACTAAGGGTGTATTTCCAATTGTACCTAATATATTCTCTGAATAATTCATTTTCTAATTTTAGTTTCAAGTTGCAAATGTATTGATTAAAAAGAAGATTACAAAAGTTTGAAAAACAGAGCTGGAGCAATATTTTAGTTGTGTTTGTTTTTAATCTTTACAAAAAGTATGTGCCAATATTGAAATTGAATATGTAGCTAAAAAATCAACCAATAGTTATGGGTTTAAAAATTATTTTTCACGTATGTAAACATCAATAGGAACACCAGAAAAATCCCAATGTTCTCTTATTTTATTTTCTAAAAAACGTTTGTAAGCATCTTTTACATATTGAGGTAAATTTGCAAAAAACACAAATTGAGGGGTTGGTGTAGGCAACTGCATGCAGTATTTTATTTTCACAAACTTTCCTTTTAAAGCTGGAGGAGGATTGTTTTCAATAATTTTAAGCATATGATCATTAAACTTTGAAGTAGAGATGCGCTGGCTTCTGTTTTCAAAAATTTTAACAGTAGTTTCTAGTGCTTTTAATAATCGTTGTTTTGTAATTGCCGAAATAAATAAGATAGGCACATCGACAAAAGGTTGCAATTGTTCTCGAATTTTGTTTTCATAATCTCTGGTAGACATTGTATCTTTTTCGACTAAATCCCATTTATTTACTAGAATCACAACACCTTTTCGGTTTTTTTCGGCTAACCAAAATATGCTTTGATCTTGTCCTTCAAAACCACGAGTGGCGTCGATTATTAAAATACATACATCAGCATGCTCAATAGCACGAACGGAACGCATTACAGAATAAAACTCTAAATCTTCCTTAACTTTTGCTTTACGGCGAATTCCTGCAGTATCGATTAGATTAAATTCAAATCCGAATCGGTCAAATTTTGTATCGATAGAGTCGCGAGTTGTACCTGCAATGTCGGTCACTATGTAACGATCTTTGCCAATAAGTGCGTTTATAAAACTTGATTTTCCAGCATTTGGTCTGCCTACAACTGCAAATCGAGGTAGAATTATTTCTTCTTGCGTTGGCTCTGGTTTTACAGGAAAAGCCTCTATTAATGCATCAAGCAAATCGCCAGTTCCACTTCCTGAAATACTAGCAAATGTATAAAATTGACCTAAACCAAGGTTATAAAATTCGACAGCATCTTTTTCTCGCATGGCATTGTCAACTTTATTTACAGCTACTAAAACTGGTTTAGTGACTTTTCGTAATAATTTTGCAACTGCTTCGTCCATAGGTGTAATTCCTTCTTCGACATCGACAACAAACATAATTACATCGGCTTCGTCGATTGCAAGTTCTACTTGTTTGCGGATTTCTGCCTCAAAAACATCATCACTTCCTCGAATGTAACCACCAGTGTCTATAACTGAAAATTCTTTCCCATTCCATTCACTTTTACCGTAATTTCTGTCGCGAGTTACGCCTGAAACTGAATCGACAATGGCTTCTCTGCGTTGAATTAAACGATTAAAAAGTGTAGATTTTCCCACATTTGGTCTTCCTACAATGGCAACTATATTGTTCATTTTGAATTGTTTTGATTTTGCTCTTGTGACAAGAAAATTAATTTAGTTAGATTAATATTCAAGTTTCAAGATAAATACTCTAAACGTAGTATTTTTAATTTTTTTGCAAAGTTAACCTTTTTGTTTCAAATTAATTTGATTATAATTTGAAGGGTTGATTAATTATAGAAGTGGTATTATTTTGAATATTCCAATGATATTTTTATGGAAATTTACTTTTAATTTTTTTGGAAGGTTTGCGTGAGGGATAGTAACGGCATCCTTTTTTTGAGTTGTGGTTTTGTTTACCACAACTCAAAAAAAGATATAGTGGATAGCCCGACCTGCAGGGTCACGCCCAAACAAAATTATTGATTGTAGCCAAATCGTTTGAGCATATTGGTATTACTTCTCCAATTTTTATTGACTTTTACATACATTTCGATGTGAATTTGTTTGCCAAAAAACTTTTCGAGATCGGCACGACTTTCTACTCCTACTCTTTTTAATGCTTCGCCTTTGTGACCAATGATGATTCCTTTTTGCGTTTCGCGCTCGACCATTATTAAGGCTCGGATTCTAATTATTTTTTCGTCCTCGATGAATTCTTCGGTTTCGATTTCGACAGAATATGGAATTTCTTTATTGTAATGTAATAATATTTTTTCGCGTATGGTTTCGTTTACAAAAAACCGTTCAGGCTTATCGGTAAGTTGATCTTTAGGATAGTAAGCTGGAGATTCTGGTAACAGGGAAATTATTCTTGCAAAAACTTCGGGGACATTGAAATTTTTTAAGGCCGAAATAGGAAAAATTTCGGCATTTGGAACTTTTGCAGTCCAAAAACTAACTTGATCTTCTAGCTGTACTTGATTTGAGTTGTCAATTTTGTTTAAAAGTAGCAAAACTGGAATTTTAGCATGTATGATTTTATTGAAAAAAGCTTCGTCTTTGAGCTCTTGCTCACCTATTTCGACCATATAAATTAAAATATCGGCATCTTCAAAAGCAGATTTTACAAAATTCATCATAGACTCCTGCATTTCGTATGCTGGTTTTATAATTCCCGGTGTATCAGAAAGTATCATTTGAAAATCCTCACCGTTTACAATCCCGAGAATTCTATGGCGAGTAGTTTGTGCTTTTGAGGTTATAATTGACAACCTTTCGCCTACAAAAGCATTCATTAAAGTTGATTTACCAACGTTTGGATTGCCTATAATATTTACAAAACCTGCTTTATGATTCATTTAGTTATTTAATTTTTTACAAAGGTACTACTATCAAGCCAATAGAAAAATAAATATTTTTTGATTTTTTGTTGAGCGCATCATTATTCGTTGTATATTTGCACTTGAAAATCGCGGGATAGAGCAGTAGGCAGCTCGTCGGGCTCATAACCCGAAGGTCACAGGTTCGAGTCCTGTTCCCGCTACTAAATTGAAACCATCTGAAAATGATGGTTTTTTTATTATAATAACTATGAGCACAAAAAAAATTATTGAATACCGAGCTTTGTATAAAAGCACTAAGCAGACAACGCTGAAGGAATTGAAAACTACGTATCGAAATTTTATGAAAGACCTTCATCCTGATACTATTCAAGATGAAACTGAACGATTAGTTGCAGAAGATAAAAGTAAAACTATTATTAGTGCTTATCATTTTCTAGTAAGCATTGCACCAGAAACACAAGAAAAAGATAAGGAGGAATATAACAAAACGATTACGACATCAAATGTATCTGATTATCATTTTGAAGATACTGTTTTGTATGTAACTTTTTTAGACGGTAGCAAATTTGAATACTTTGGGGTTCCAAGACCTATTTATGTTAAAATGGTAAATGCAGAATCACCTGGTCGGTTCGGGAGAAGGCATATTTTTAATAGTTATACTTATAGAAGTGCTAGTAAACTAGTTGGATCTGACGTATAACATTTTAATTCTCAAAATTTATAATTGCTTATAATTTTCTTTAAAGCTAAAATTTGATAAAATTATTTTAGGTTGAAGTATAGATTCAAATCCTAATATTTAAAATAAAAAAAATCCACATAAGTGGATTTTTTTTATTTATTCATTTTATATAGTATTACAATTTAGTAATAATAAATTCAGAACGTCTGTTTGCTTGATGTTGTTCTTCGGTACAGGTTGATTCATTAGTAGGTTCGCAACCGCAGTTGTTTACTAATTGTGATTCTCCAAATCCTTTAGCTGTTAGTCTGGTTTT
>JANXVF010000121.1 GCA_025351785.1 Flavobacterium sp. | reverse complement strand
GTCTGATTAACTGTTTGTTTTTTGATTGATGATTGAAACTCCGGCTGATTACCGGAGTTTTGTTTTTTGCACGGCAAACAAAACTTCAGTCTGTTCGCAAGGCTCGAGTTTCCGGAGTTTTGTTTTTATACAAACTTCAACATTCAAAATTCCAAGTTGAATATTCAACATTCAAAATGTTTTTAATTATAGTATCTTTGCAAAACAACAAAAAGGTTGAATTTTGATTAACGAATTTTCAATTTTGAACTAAAACAACACAAACTACAAAATGAAAAACACACTAATCGCACCATCAATTCTTGCAGCAGATTTTGCCAATTTACAACGCGACATCGAAATGATTAACAATTCTGATGCCGATTGGTTTCATATTGATATTATGGATGGTGTTTTTGTTCCGAATATTTCTTTTGGAATGCCAGTTTTAGAAGCTATTTCTAAACACGCAAAAAAAACGATTGATGTGCATTTAATGATTGTTAATCCTGATAGATACATCAAAACTTTTGCCGATTTAGGTTCGAATATTTTGACAGTTCACTATGAAGCTTGTAATCATTTACACAGAACATTACAAGCTATTAAAGCAGAAGGAATGAAAGCTGGAGTTGCTTTGAATCCACATACAAATGTTAGTTTGCTTGAAGATGTAATTAATGATATTGATATGGTTTGTATGATGAGTGTTAATCCAGGTTTTGGTGGACAATCGTTTATTGAAAATACTTATAAAAAAGTAAGACAATTAAAAGAAATCATCACTAGAAATAATGCGTCAACAATTATCGAAATTGATGGTGGCGTTACCAATAAAAATGCAGTTCAATTAGTTGAAGCTGGAGCAGATGTTTTGGTTGCTGGAAATTTTGTTTTCAAAGCCGAAAATCCAACACAAACAATTAGTGATTTGAAGAAATTGACCACTATTTAATATGTTTTTCTACTTTCAAATTTCATGAGTTTTACACTACTATCTTCACCTTTACAAGGATTTACAGACTTTAGATTTAGAAATGCACAAAACAAGTTCTTTGGTGGTATTGACACATTCTATTCGCCATACATTCGATTGAACGGAAAACTTGTTGTGAAATCATCTTATGAACGTGATTTACTTCTTGAAAATAATAATACTCTTGAAGTTATTCCGCAGGTTATTACTAATGATGCCGATGAGTTTTTATTTGTTGCAAAGTATGTTCAAGAACTTGGCTATAAGGAATTAAACTGGAATTTAGGTTGTCCATATCCAATGGTTACAAAATGCGGAATGGGTTCGGGTTTGATAAAAGAATCAGAAAAAATCAACTCAATTTTAAATAAAGTTCACTCCGAATCGGATATTATAGTTTCCATTAAAATGCGATTGGGTTATGATTCAACCGATGAAATTCTTGATGTTTTACCTATTTTAGATAAGTATCCAATTAAAAATATTGCCATTCATGCGCGCACAGGAAAACAACTTTACAAAGGTGGTGTTCATCTTGAAGCTTTTCAAAAATGTATTGACACTACCAAACACAAATTGTATTACAACGGAGATATTACTTCAGTAACAAAATTTAAAGAAATGCAAGAACTGTTTCCTAAAATTGATCATTGGATGATTGGAAGAGGATTGATTGCAGATCCTTTTTTACCAAGTATGATTAAAGAAAACACATTAGAATATCCAAAAAACAAAATGGAATTATTTAGTGATTTTCATGAAACTTTGTATCAAGGTTATAGTGAATCTTTGTCTGGTGCAACTCATATTTTATTGAAAATGCACCATTTGTGGGAATACTTTTCTACAACTTTTGATAATCCTCACAAGGTGGAAAAGAATATTCGAAAAGCTAAAAGCATTAGAAATTATGAAGAAACTGTGAAAGCAGTTTTTAAGAATGGTTGATTTTAGATTTATTACTAAAATCATTAGTTTTTAAAATTCAACATTTTACTTACTTTATCAAAAAGTTCAGGAAATTCATGTTTGAATAAATCAGGTGATTCAAAAAAATGTTCAATAATTACTGCTAAAAACTCAAATTGATTAGTATAAGCATAAACTCTAAAAAAATTTGATTCAATTAATTTTTGACGATTTTTTGGATGATTTACTTCTTCATTTATTTGTTTGAACATTCTTGTGAAAATTAATGAACTGGCATCTTCACTTTTTAAAGCATGAAAATGCAAAACATGCGTAAATTCATGAATTCCTAAATTCAAATTATCCGATGTTAAAGCATAACCGTTTTTGAAATCTTTCCAAGAAAAAACAACAGTTTTCATTCTTGGATTAAATTCACCTTTAAAATATTCTTCAGTAGTTGTAGAAAAATATTCGTTTGGATAAACTATAATTCTTTCAATTACATCAAATAAATATTGGCGCATTCCAAACGTTAACATAACTGCTGTTGACGCAATTAAAACCTTAACTTCATCGGTAATTAAGAAATCTTCTTTTCCGATGAATTCATATTTGTCAATAAAACTAGCAACACGATGTTCAAAGTATTTTTTTTCTTTATCAGATAATGAATTATAAAATTTAAAATTAGAACTTAAAACATAAAATTGATTGGCTGGTAAAGATTTTATTTTAAAATAGTTATGAATATAAAATGGCTTGTTAAAAAACAAACCATAGTTATATTCAGAAAGTGAAAAAATAATTTTAAAAAATAATATCAGTATTACTAATATTAAAAAAAGAGCAGTAAAAATGACTAAAACCATTTTGTACAATTATTCTTTTATAATTTTAAAAGTGCTACCTGATGTAAAAAATCTCGAAAGCACATTTAAAATTAAGTTATTGTGACCTCGGCAGGGTTCGAACCTGCAACCATCAGAGCCGAAATCTGATATTCTATCCAGTTGAACTACGAAGCCTTTTTTAAGTAATTAGTGATTAGCTAATTACTAGTCACTAATCACTAATCACATATAAATTAAACTAATAATTTTTTAACAATAGCTGAAATGGTTTTTCCTTCGGCTTGTCCTCCAATTTGTGCTGAGGCTAATCCCATTACTTTTCCCATTGAAGCGATTCCTGATGCTCCAGTCTCAGCAATAATTTTAGCAACTATTGTTTCTACTTCAACTTCTGAAAGTTGTGCTGGAAGAAATTTTTCGATTACTGCAATTTGTGCTAATTCGGGTTCAGCTAAGTCTGAGCGGTTTTGTGTAGTGTAAATCTCGGCACTATCTTTACGCATTTTTACAAGTTTTTGAAGAATTTTAATTTCATCTGCTTGCGTAATTTCTTCTTTTGAACCTGTTGCGGTTTGTGCCAATAATATTTCTGATTTAATAGCTCGTAAAGCTTCCAACGCTACTGTATCTTTGGCACGCATGGCAACTTTCATTTCGTCCATTATTAAAGTTGATAAACTCATTATATTGTTTTATAATTTTAATTTTATGTATTAACCTTGTCTATTTGCCCTGATTGGAGTTAAAATCCTTTTAAAAACCTTTGAAGTTTTTAAAAGATTGATACGAAAAGCAGGAATAGGATTTGTCGAAATGCTCAAACCTATTGCACCAAATTTAGAGTTACAAATATAAAAAAATAACCCGAAAACTCAATAAATTTTCGGGTTATACTATTAATTTAATTTAGATATTAATCTACATTGTCGTGCAAATATGAATTGTTTGATCGAAGTTGAATATCATCATTACTATCTGTTCCTAAAGACATTCTGGAATTATTATTTGAATTCTGATTGTTAGTTAAATCGATCCCTAATCGCTTGTATGCTGGTTCCTTTTCAAGCTCATCAACTCGTGAAGGGTTATTGTGAAATTTGTAGTTAAACTCTTTTAACTTTCGTCTTCTCTCGTCGGCACGCAATTTTAATGTATCTTCGATTGTCATTTCTAACGGCGAAATATCATCTGCATGTGTTGCATAAGTTGGCGATTTAGGCTCTTCAACTTTCATTGTTATATTTAATTCGGCAGACACGGGCTCTTCTAATACAGCTGTTGGTTTTGAATTTAGCAATTCATTTTCGACTTCCATATATTCTTCTAATGAATATTTGATAACCCCATTCTGATTTAACTCGGTAATTGGAACAAATTCTATGTGCTCGTTTACTTGAATATCGCGTGTCTCGTCAGATAAATCGAAGATTGTTTTATTGTCAAGAGATTGAACTTGAGGAGTTGCGATTGGCATATCAAAAGTAAAAAGATTTTGAAAGTCTTCATTTATAACTTTTGATTTATCGGTCTTTATCTCGCTTGTTGCGGGAGTTGTAAACTGAAAATCAAAGTCGTTTAAAGGTGACACTATTTCAAATGTAACATCTAGATTGCGAATAAAATGATTCATTGCAATAAGTTCATTTTCGTCAATCTTTTTTATAACATTTACTTGTGGCTCTTCCTCGATTAATTCAAAAACAATTTTCTCTGAAGCATTATCGATAATTGTGTCAGATTTAGCACTAAAAACATCTACTGCTTTTTGAGTTAAATCGCGAACCAGTTTTTGCTCATCTTCTAATGAGTGAATTATTTTTTCAGGTGCGGTATTTACTATTTCGTTTTGTTGTTCTACATTAAAACCTGTAGCAATTATAGTCACTGCGATAGCTTCGCCGTGAGCTTCATCTTCGCCTACACCCATTATGATATTTGCGTTATGACCAGCCTCGGCTTGAATATGATCATTTATTTCTCCTATTTCATCAATAGTAATTTCGTTAGTTCCAGAAACGATAAGCAACAATACGTTTTTAGCCCCAGAAATTTTGTTGTCATTTAATAATGGTGAGTCTAAAGCTGCAATAATTGCTTCTTTAGCTCTATTTTCGCCAGTTGCAAATGCTGAACCCATAATAGCAGTACCACTATTTGAAAGAACTGTTTTTGCGTCTTTCAAATCTATATTTTGAGTATAGTGATGTGTAATTACTTCGGCAATTCCTCTTGATGCTGTGGCTAAAACTTCGTCTGCTTTTGAGAAACCAGCTTTAAAACCAAGATTTCCATATACTTCTCTAAGTTTATTATTATTTATTACAATAAGCGAATCCACTTGCTTGCGCAAACGCTCTACACCTGCTAATGCTTGTTCAATACGTACTTTCCCTTCAAATTGAAACGGAATAGTTACAATCCCAACAGTAAGTATATCACGTTCTTTAGCAAGTTGTGCTATAACTGGCGCGGCTCCGGTTCCCGTACCGCCACCCATTCCTGCAGTTATAAAAATCATTTTGGTGTTAGAGTCTAACATTTTTTCAATATCGGCAATACTTTCTATTGCAGACTGCTGACCAACATCGGGATTTGCACCTGCACCTAAACCTTCTGTTAAACTAACACCCAATTGAATTTTGTTAGGAACAGGGCTATTCTGCAAAGCCTGAGAATCTGTATTACAAACTATAAAATCTACACCTTTTATACCTTGTTTAAACATATGATTGATTGCGTTGCTACCTCCACCGCCTACACCAATTACTTTTATTACATTTGATTGATTTTTAGGTAAATCAAATGTGAAGTTTCCAATTTCTGAGTTGCTTATCATACTTTTTTGGTTTTATATTCTTTGTTTTGTTTGTTAGTTTTAATTTAAAATTTTGAAAAATAATTTCTATTTAAAAAAATTTATAATTCATTATTTTATTCTGCATTATCTAGAAAATCTTTGATTTTATCGACATATTTATCAAAAAAAGATTTTTTTATCTTGTCTTGAGTCGAAATAAAATCGGAATCTTTTTGAATCTCTTTATCTTTTTCTAATTCAATTTGTATTGTTTCTACTTTTTGTTCAACTATTGGTGGAGCAAAATTTCGGGTTGGTTCAGCCTGTTTTACTTCAAGTCTGTATGCGCTTTGAGTATTATTTGTTATACTATTCATAACTAAACCTACTGCTGTAGCATACAACGGACTCGAAATTTCCTCGCTAGAATTTCCTGCTAAATGTTCGTTTGGATAACCAATTCTAGTATCCATTCCTGTAATATATTCTACCAGTTGCTTTATATGTTTTAGTTGAGCACCACCACCAGTGAGAACTATTCCTGCAATTAGTTTTTTTCTAGGATCTTCGTGCCCATAAAGTTTTATTTCTGTAAAAACTTGTTCAATTATTTCAACTACTCTGGCATGAATAATTTTTGATAAATTTTTAAGAGAAATTTCTTTGGGTTCTCTACCTCTGAGTCCTGGTATAGAAACTATTTCGTTATCCTTATTTTCTCCAGGCCAAGCAGATCCAAATTTTACTTTTAATAAATCGGCCTGTTTTTCTATAATCGAACATCCTTCTTTTATATCGTCTGTTATCACATTTCCTCCAAACGGAATAACAGCTGTGTGCCGAATAATTCCATCTTTAAATATTGCTAAATCTGTTGTGCCTCCACCAATATCAATTAATGCAACACCTGCTTCTTTTTCTTCTTGACTCAAAACTGCATCGGCAGATGCCAAAGGCTCTAATGTTAATCCCGATAATTCTATTCCAGAACTTTGAATGCATCTTCCTACGTTTCTTATAGACGATGCTTGACCTACTACTACATGAAAACTAGCTTCAAGCCTGGCGCCAAACATTCCTATTGGTTCTTTAATTTCTGATTGACCGTCAATTTTAAATTCTTGAGGTAAAACATGAATTATTTCTTCTCCAGGAAGCATGGCTAATTTATTTACCTGATCAATTAGAATTTGAATATCTTTCCCGCTAATTACTTCTTCTGGATTGCTTCTACTTATGTAATCTGTATGTTGAATACTTCGAATATGTTGACCAGCAATTCCTACAACAACATCATTTATTTTGTATCCTGAATTTTCTTCGGCTTCGGCAACTGCTTGTTGAATAGATTGAATGGTTTGTGTAATATTATTTACAACACCACGAGCAACACCAAGGCTTTTAGCTTTTCCTACGCCAAGGATTTCTAACTTCCCGTATTCATTTTTTTTGCCAATCATTGCAACAATTTTGGTAGTACCAATGTCTAAACCTACCGCAATATTTTCTCTATTCTCCATAATACAATTCAAATTTCCTGATGCAATTTCTATTTACTAGTTTACTTTATTTTGTACAAACAACTTGATGTGTAAACTTGAGATTTATAATTTTATATTTTAAAAGTGAGCTGTCTAAAATTGCTTTTTGAAAAAACGCTTTATAATTTTTAAATTTTTTCTCTTCGTTCATTAATTTTCCAAACTTAATTTGATAATTAAAATTTCTATTTGATAATATTAAGTCATCGTTAGGCATAATTTGTATTCCAATGATGTTTTTTTTCAAGAACTCATCGTTGTAAATCATCTTTAATAAACTAGATAATTTTATTTTATTTTTTTTGCTAATTTCCCCCCAAACAATCGGAACTCGTGCTGTAAAATTGTCAGATAATGGCATCGTATCTCCTTCATAATCAATATAAAAAGAACCTTGCTCATTAAATACTCTGGCAACAGGCGTTTTCTGCACTACAATGGCTTTTAGAACACCATCAACACTAACAAATACTTCAGATTTCTGAATCATTTCTTGTTTATTGATGGTTTTTTCCAGTATGTTCAAATTTAGGTCTACTTTCTCTATTGTTTTCACATCTGTTTTATTTTCTATTAACAATTTATTAACCGTTTCTTGTTTAACAAAAATGTTATTATCTCCAACAAAAATAACCTCTGAACGTTTTAATTTTCGATGCAAATTTCTATTTGACGTGAATGAATACAAAAAAATTACTAATGCAAACATTAGTATTAATCGAACGTTTATCCAGTTAAAATAATTCATTTTTATTGAATTTGAAAATTGATTTTAGAATAAATTTTAAACTAATTTGGCTTCTAAAGCCTTTTTAATTTCTGGCACTAACTCACCAATATCGCCTGCTCCTATTGTAACAATAACCGTTGCATTTGATTTTAAAATTTCGGCAATTAGATTTTGTTTTAAAATTAATTTTTTATGCTTATTTGTCATTTTAGATAATAACCAACTTGATGTAATTCCTTCCATTGGTAACTCTCGTGCTGGATAAATATCTAATAAAATTGTTTCATTAAACTGTGATAAACTTTGTGCAAAATTATCTGCAAAATCTTTTGTCCTACTAAATAAGTGGGGTTGAAAAATTGCTAAAACTTTTTGATTTGGATATAATTCGCATATTGCTTGATAAACAGCATCAATTTCGGTTGGATGATGCGCATAATCATCAATGTAAATAAGATTTTTTGATTTTATTTGATACGAAAATCTGCGTTGAACTCCTCTAAATGAGGCTAATGCTTTGATTATATCTTCGGTTTTAGTGCCATATGTTTTTGCCATAGCTAGTGCCATCAAGGCATTCATTAAATTGTGATGTCCTGGCAATCCGAAAGAAATATTTTCTATCAATTCAGTCTGTGTTTGCACATCAAAAATATATGAACTGTTTTCCACTCTAATGTTGCAAGCTTTAAAATTAGCATCTTGGTTTATTGCAATGGTCATTCCGTTTAAATCCAAACCTTTTGGAATAAATAATTTTGATTTATCTTCAACTTTTTCAGCAAATTCTCTAAAAGATTCTTCAATAGTTGAAGCATCACCATAAATATCAAGATGATCGGCATCCATAGAAGTGACGCAAGCAATATTTGGATATAAATGCAAAAAAGAACGGTCAAATTCGTCAGCTTCTACCACAGAAATTGTTTTGCCTGTACCGATAAGATTTGAATGATAATTCTCGACTATGCCTCCCAAAAATGCTGTAACATCTTCACCAGCTTCAAATAGAATGTGGCCTAATATACTCGAAGTCGTTGTTTTGCCGTGAGTTCCTGCTACTGCAAAACAAAAAGTATCTTTTGTAATTAAACCTAAAACCTCGGCACGCTTTTTTATTTCAAAATCTCTTTCTATAAAATAATTCCATTCTGAGTGACTGTTTGAAACTGCAGGTGTAACTATTACTAATGTGTTTTCAACATAAAAACTAGTAGGAATTAAACTAATATTATCTTCAAAATGAATAGTGATACCGCTGTCTATTAATTCTTTTGTAAGTGTAGACGGAGTTTTATCATAACCAGAAACATTTTTGCCAATATTTTGAAAATATCGTGCTAAAGCACTCATTCCGATTCCTCCGATTCCTATAAAATAGACGTTATGTATTTGATTTATATTCATTTATCTGAGTCTTAAAGTTTGAAAGTTCTTAAAGTTTTAAAAGTCGTTTTACATTTATATCTTTCAATTTTAAATCAATTTTACTATTTGTTCTACAATATCTTTTGTTGCATTTGGTTTTCCCAACTTTTTCATGTTTTCACTTAATAAATTTTGTAAATTATGATCATGAATTAATTGGTTGAAAACTGTCTCAAATTTTTCATTCAGTTCGCTTTCTTTAATCAATAACGAACCTTTTTTTGACACAATTGCATTTGCATTTTTCGTTTGATGATCTTCGGCTACATTTGGTGATGGAATAAAAATAGTTGGTTTTCCAACCAGACAAAGCTCGGAAACTGAAGAGGCTCCAGCTCGAGAAACTACAAAATCTGTAGCGGCATAAATTAAATCCATTCTATCAATAAACGAAATTACTTGTACGTTTTGAACTTCAGAAAAATGAATATATTCTGTCATATAACTATTTCCGCACTGCCATATAATTTGAATTCCCAGACTAATAATAAAATCTAGTTCTTTTTTAATTAATTGATTAATTCTTTTCGAGCCAAGGCTTCCGCCTAAAACTAAAAGAGTTTTTTTATTGGCATCTAAATTGAAATAAGAAATAGCTTCATCTCGTTTAGAATCGATATCTAACAAATCCTGCCGAACAGGATTACCAGTTAAAATAATTTTGTTTTTAGGGAAAAATTGGTGTAAATTTTCATAAGCTACACAAATTGCATTTGCTTTTTTTCCTAATAATTTATTAGTGATGCCTGGAAAAGAATTTTGTTCCTGAATTACAGTTGGAATATTTAAACTATTTGCAGATTGAAGCAATGGTCCACTAGCAAATCCGCCAGTTCCTATAACCACATCTGGTTTAAAATTTCTTATAATTTTTCTAGATTGTACTAAACTACTTAACAATTTAAATGGAAAAATAAAATTTTGAAAAGTCAATTTTCTTTGAATTCCTGCAATCCATAATCCTTCAATTTTATAACCTGCTTGCGGAACTTTTTGCATTTCCATCTTATCTTTTGCACCTACAAAAAGAATTTCACAACTAGGGAAACGAAATTTTAATTCATTTGCAATAGCAATTGCAGGATAAATATGTCCACCTGTACCACCACCACTAATTATGAATTTATAACTTTTCATTTTATATTTTTTTCAAAACTATTTAGAAATTATTTTTTTTTAAGTACTGCACTCATTGGGTTATCAGTAATTGAATACTCATTATGATTTATCTCTATATTTGAAATTAAATTTGTCTCCATTTCTTCATCTTCTTTCAATTCTCTATCAATCATTCGTTGTAGAGCTTCGTTTCGCAGTTGTTTTTCTTCTAATTCTTGAGCAATTTCTTCCTCTTTTTTAGTAACACTCAAAATAATTCCTAGAGCGATGCAAGTCATCCAAATAGAACTTCCGCCAGAACTTATTAAGGGTAAAGTTTGTCCTGTAACTGGCAACAATTCGACCGCTACCGCCATGTTTATGAGAGCCTGAAAAATAATTGGAAATCCTAAACCTACTACCACTAATTTTCCGAACAGCGAGTTTGCTTTGTGTGAGGCGACTACAAACCGAAACAAGAGTAATAAATACAAACTTAAAATAGTTAAGGCGCCAAGAAGGCCAAACTCTTCGACAATTATAGCAAAAATAAAATCTGATGATGACTGTGGAAGAAAGTTTTTTTGTACACTTTTGCCTGGACCAAGCCCATAAATTCCTCCTGTGGCAATTGCAGTTTTTGCCCTTTCTATTTGATAATACTCATCTGGATCTTTAACTGAATCATTTTTTTTAAAAAAATTAGTTACTCTATTTTCCCAAGTTTTTACTCTGTTTGGAAAAGCATCTGGAAAAGCTTTTGCAACAAGTATAAAAAATGTGAATGCTAGAATGCCCATTCCGAGAATTAAACCTATATATTTTAAAGGATATCTTCCTATAAAAGCTAACATAATTACCATTGCAAAAATCAAAGCTGCAGTTGAAAAATTTGCTGGTAAAATAAATGAAAGTGTTATAAAAACAGGCACCCACAATTCTAACATTGATTGCTGAAAATTGTGATTGATTTCTCGAGCTTTTGATAAATAACGAGCAACATAAATGTATAAAACTATTGCCGCTAAGGTTGAAGTTTGAAATGAAATACCAATAAATGGTATTGAAATCCATCTGCTAGCATTTGCTCCATCAACAACAGTTCCTTTTACAAGAGTGTAGAGAAGTAAAACCCAAACGATGGGTAAGGCTATTCTAGAAATACCTCTAAAATAATGGTAAGGAACTTTATGAATTTGATAAATAATTATAAAACCGATGAATATATGAATGGCATGCTTTAACAAATAGGTTACAGCATTGCCAGAGCCATGCCTCATGTAAGCTAAATTACTACTAGCACTAAAAACTGGCATAAAAGAAAATACAGCTAACAAAGACACGAATGCCCAGATAACTTTATCTCCTTTTAGACTGTTTATTAATTCTTTCATTTATTAGTTGGTAATTATTTGAAATACAATTTTAAGCAACTTAAAAAAACTCAAGCCCTTTAAAACTGTATAATTAAATTATAAATTTCTAACTTGTTCTTTAAATTGATTCCCTCTGTCTTCATAGTTTTGAAATAAATCAAAACTTGCACAAGCTGGCGAAAGCAATACAGCATCGCCTTTTTCGGCAATATGTTTTGCAGTGTTTACTGCATCATGCATATTATCAACCTCAACCATCATGTCGACGATGTTGCCAAATGCATCTATAATTTTTTTATTATCCAATCCCAGACAAATTATAGCTTTTACTTTTTCGTTTACCAATGCCATCAATTCCGAATAATCGTTTCCTTTATCAACACCACCAAGAATCCAAATTGTTGGCGAAGTCATACTGTCGAGAGCAAAAAAAGTTGCATTTACATTGGTCGCTTTTGAATCGTTTATATACTGAACATTATGAATTTTTAACACTTTTTCTAATCGATGTTCAACCCCTTGAAAGTTTGACAAACTCTCGCGAATAGTCTGTTTTCTAATTCGCAAAATATTAGCTACCGATGTTGCCGCCATTGCATTTTTGAAATTGTGTTTTCCCTCGAGTGCAATTTGAGTGGTTTCCATTAAAAATTCTTCTTCATTGATGTTGATTTCCATAATATTTTTGTTTAAATAGGCTCCATTTTCAATTGATTTTGTAATCGAAAATGGAACTAATTGTGCTTTTATTTTTGCTTTTTTGTTTATATTTAGCCAGTTATTTATTGTTTCGTCATCTGCATCATAAATAAAATAATCGGTAGCCGTTTGATTTTGTGTTATTCTAAATTTAGATTCTACATAATTTTCATATTTATAATCATATCTGTCTAAGTGATCTGGGCTTATATTTGTAATAATTGCAATGTGTGGATTAAAATTGTAACATCCGTCTAGTTGAAAACTACTGAGTTCTAACACATAATAATCGTAGTTTTCATTTGCAACTTGCCAAGCAAAACTTTTTCCAATGTTTCCTCCTAAGCCTACATTTAACCCACCTTGTTTTAATAGATGATAAGTAAGCATTGTTGTTGTAGTCTTGCCATTACTTCCCGTAATTCCTATTAGCACTGCAGTTGTAAACTTTGAAGCAAACTCAATTTCTGAAATTACAGGGATGTTTTTTGCAACTAATTTTTTTACAATCGATACTTTATCAGGAATCCCAGGACTTTTCATAACCTGATCTGCGTTTAATATCAAATCCTCAGTATGTTGTTCCTCTTCCCACTGAATATCATTATTTGTTAGATCTTTTTTATACTTGTCACTAATTTTGCCAAAATCGGACACAAAAACATCATACCCTTTTTTCTTCGCTAAAATTGCTGTTCCAACACCACTTTCTCCTCCTCCTAAAATTACTAATCTCATAAATAAATAAGAATTTAAAATTCTCTATATGATTAAACTCTACTTTTTACAGTTTTACAAATTTTTGCTATTCATTTTGTATTTGTGCAATACTATTTTTTCATTTTTAATTCTTAATTAATGTACTTTATCTCAATTTTAATGTAACAATAGAAACAATGGAAAGCATTATGGCAACAATCCAGAAACGTGTTACAATTTTACTTTCGTGGTAGCCTTTTTTTTGATAATGATGATGTAATGGCGACATTAAAAAAATGCGTTTTCCTTCGCCAAATCTCTTTTTTGTATATTTGAAATAGGCCACTTGAATTATTACAGATAAATTTTCTGCAAAAAAGATAGCACATAGCACAGGAAGCAACATTTCTTTTCGCACCGAAATGGCTAAAACTGCTATTATGCCACCAATTGTTAAACTACCAGTATCTCCCATAAAAACTGATGCTGGGTAAGAATTATACCAAAGAAATCCGATTAAAGCTCCAGCAAAAGCAGCGATAAAAACCGTCATCTCGCCCGAATTTGGGATGTACATAACGTTTAAATAACTAGACAAAATAATATTTCCAGAAACAAACGTAAAAATTCCCAGTGCCAAAACAGATATAGCAGATGTTCCTGCGGCTAAACCATCAATACCATCAGTAAGGTTTGCACCATTTGAAACTGCTGTTATAATAAAAATAACAATTGGAATAAATATTATCCAAGCCCATTTTTCATATCCATCTCCCATAAATGAAAGTGCTCTGGCATAATCTAATTCATTATTTTTTGTAAAAGGAATTGTTGTTGTAGTCGATTTAATTTCTTTAGATTCTAGATTGATTATATTTTCGGTTTTATTAAAAGTTATAGGTTTTAACGATTTTTCTCTAATGGTAACTACTGGACTAAAATAAAGTACCGAACCCACAATAATGCCTAAACCAACTTGACCAATTACTTTAAAAATACCTTTTAAACCTTGCTTGTCTTTTTTGAATATTTTAATATAATCGTCTATAAAGCCTATAATTCCCATCCACAGTGTTGTAACTATTAAAAGAATTATATAAATATTATTGAGTTTTGATAACAGGAAAACAGGAATTAGTGTTGCAACAATTATTATTAAACCACCCATTGTAGGAGTGCCAGCTTTTTGTGTTTGTCCTGCAAGTCCAAGTTCTCTAACCGTTTCGCCTACTTGTTGTTTTCTCAAAAAGTTTATGATTTTTTTTCCATAAATGGTCGAAATCATCAACGAAAGTATTAAGGCCAATGCTGACCTAAAAGTAATATACTGGAAAACTCCTGCACCCGGAAAATCGATAGTTTTATCTAAATATTCAAATAAATAGTATAACATTTTTGTTGTTGGTTGTTGGTTCTACTTTAATTTTTTTTAAAAACATCTTTACTATAAGCCGTAAACTGCTTTTACTTATCCATTTGATTTAAAAAATCTTTAACAATTTTCATATCGTCAAAATCTTGACGAACACCATTAATTTCTTGATAGGTTTCATGTCCTTTTCCTGCTATCAAAATAATATCGTTTGAATTTGCAAGCTGACAAGCGGTTTTAATTGCCTGTTTTCTATCGGTTATTGAAATTAATTTTTTAAAATTTTGTGGCTCTACTCCTGCTTCCATACTAGCAATTATAGTTTCAGGATTTTCTGTTCTTGGATTGTCAGAGGTAATAATAATTTTATCGCTCAATGATGATGCAATATTTGCCATAATAGGTCTTTTTGTTTTGTCTCTATCTCCACCACAACCTACAACAGTTATTAGTTGCTCATTTTTAGTGCGAATATTATTTATAGTTTTCAAAACATTTTCTAGAGCATCTGGTGTGTGGGCATAATCTACAATTGCTGTAATTTTTTGATTTGAAATTATAAACTGAAATCTGCCCGAAACGCTTTCTAGGTTTGATAGTAATCGCAAAACCTCCATTTTATCCATTCCTAACTCGACTGCAGTACCATAAATTGCCAATAAATTATAGGCATTAAAAGTTCCGATAAGTTTTACCCAAACTTCATTACCATTAATTTTTAACAGCAATCCTGATAATTGATTTTCTAATATTTGCGCTTTGTAATCTGAATATGATTTGAGAGCATACGTCAACTTTTTTGCAAACGTATTCTGAATCATTACTAATCCATTTTTGTCATCAATATTTGTTAAAACAAAAGCTGTTTTTGATAATCCATCAAAAAATGATTTTTTAACATCTCTATATGCTGCAAATGATGGATGATAATCTAAATGATCATGAGATAAGTTTGTAAAAACTCCGCCAACAAACTGAAGCCCTTCGATTCGTTTTTGAAAAATTCCGTGGGAACTAACCTCCATAAAACAATATTCGATGCCGTTTAAAATCATTTCATTTAAGAAATAATTTATAGTTAATGAATCTGGTGTGGTATGAGTAGCCTTATGCTCGACCGATCCAACCCTGATTTTCACTGTAGAAAGTAAGCCAACTTTATAGCCTGCATTTGTAAACAATTGGTATAATAAAGTTGCAACTGTGGTTTTGCCATTAGTTCCTGTAATACCCACCAATTTTAACTTGGCCGAAGGATTATCATAAAAATTAGTTGCAATAAAAGCTAATGCTTCGTTTGTGTTTTTTACTTTTATGTAGGTAATATTTGGAACAAAAATTTCTGGAAAAATTTCACAAACAATGCTAGTAGCACCAAACTCAATTGCTTTTGAAATAAAATCATGACCGTTAGATACTATCCCAACAATTGCCACAAAAACATCATTTGCCTTAATTTTTCTTGAGTCAAACTCAACGGCATTAACATTGATATCTGTCGAGCCTTTTACTGCCTCGATAGAAACTTTATATAATATGTTTTTTAAAATAATCACGATAGCTCTAGTATTATTGTCGAATTTTTAATGATTGGTTTTCCTGGTAATTGGGATTGATTTTTTACTTTTCCAACTCCTTTTACTTTTACTTTAATACCTAAATTTCCCAGCAAAGCAATTGCGTCCATACCTGCCATTCCTTTTAAATTTGGAATTATTTTAGTAATTTTTTCTGAATTGTTATAATATTTTTGATAATCAGATTCTTGTTTGTCAACTTTTTTATTCAAATCTTTAATCTCGTTAGTTGACGGAGCATCAGTAAAAATTTTTTGTGCAATTCTTTTAAAAACTGGTCCTGCAACATCGGCTCCATAATAATTATTGTTTGATGTGTTGGGTTTGTGAACCACAACAATACAGGAATATTTAGGCTTTTCTGCTGGAAAATATCCTACAAATGAGGAAATATAATACTTATCGCTTGCATCATTAGTTCCATATCCGGCAGCTGCAGTTCCTGTTTTTCCTGCCATAGAAAAGTCTTTAGAATATAGTTTAGAAGCCGTTCCCTTTTTAACCACATTTTTCATAATGGCTTTCAATTTTAAAATCGTGGCATCCGAACATATTTTTGAATTGATAACTTGTTTATCAAATTTTTTAATTGTTTTATTCCATTCTTTGATTTCTGATACAAACTGAGGCTTAATCATTTCGCCATTATTTGCTATGGCGTTGTAAAGTGTTAATGTTTGTAGCGGTGTTACAGCAACTCCATAACCAAATGCCATCCATGGCAAGGAATTGGCATTCCAATTTTTATCAGATGGATGAGGAATTTTAGATTTACCTTCACCAGGAAATTGTAATCCAAGTGGAATATTCAACCCCAATTTGTCAATTCTGTCAACAAATTGTTTTGGATTATTTTTATAATTATTGTAAACCGCTTGAACCATAACCGTGTTAGAAGAAACTTCAAACCCTTGAGCTAAAGATATTTTTCCGTAACCGCCATCGTGTGAATCGCGTACTTTTCGTCCGTTATACATTATTGTTCCACCATTAGTATCAAAAACGGCACTTGTATCTATTTTATGATCTTCTAAAAGTGCAATCATATCGACAAGTTTAAAAGTAGAACCCGGTTCGTGGGCTTCGACAACTGCATAATTTATAGTTTCATAATAATTTCCAGATTTTTCATCTCTCCCCAGATTAGATATTGCTTTAACATTACCAGTTTTGGTTTCCATCACTACCACACAGCCATGCTCGGCACCATAACTTTCAAGTTGTTTTAAAAGTGCATGATGTGCAATATCCTGAATATAAACATCAATAGTTGATATAACGTCGTAACCATCTTGGGGATCAACTTCGTTAATATCTTGAATGGGTTTCCACTGTCCTTTGGCAATTTTTTGTTTTAAAACTTTGCCATTTTTACCGTTTAAGTATTTTCTAAAAGCGCCTTCAATTCCAACTCGTTTTAACAATCCGTCGGGATCAACTCGATCATAACCTATTGTTCTTTCTGCTATTTTGCCAATAGGATGTTCTCTAACTGTTTTTTGTTCGATTATTATACCGCCTTTATAAGCTCCTTTATTAAATAATGGAAAATTTTTAATTTGATCATATTGAGTAAATGTCAAATTCTCGGCTATCAAAGTGTATCTATTTTTGTTTGCTCTTGCTTTGCGTAATAAATCTTGATAGTGAGAACTTGAATTTCCTAGTAGCTTAGACAAACAGGTCGAAAGCGAATCAATTTTTGATTCAAAATCAGTAGCTTTTGGTGCAACAGCATCAAACCTAATGGTGTAATTTGGTATTGAGGTGGCTAATAGGCTTCCGTCAGACGAATAAATATTTCCTTTGTTTGCTGGTATTACAAAATTTCTTATGGTTCTTTCTTTTGCCAATTTTCTGTAATAGTTACCTTCTACCCATTGGATATTTGTTAGCTTTACAGTTACTGCTATTGCCATCAAAAAAATCACAAAAGCTACTAAGTAAATTCGATAGGATATATTTTTATCGTCTACTGCCATATTTTTTTAAGGAAACTTTTTTCTTGTATTTTTTTTACTTGTATTTTTTGGGGTGGCACTGGCGACGATATTATCCCTCTATATTTCATCTTTTCTGAAACTGTCGATTCCATTTTTAGTTTCATCAATTCTGATCGTCTATCTACAAACTCAGAGCGCAATTCTTTTACCTTGTCAGTCAAATCTGCGATTTGAAATATTTTTTGTTCATATCGATTTGTATTTGCTATCATTACAATTGCCAAAACCACAATAAATAATATGAAACGCCAGTTTTTTGTGGCGTCTTCATTGACTAAAAATTTAGCTTTTAATATGTTATAAACGCTTCCTTTCAATTTTTTTTGGTTGTTGGTTTTTAGTTCAAACTTTAATGTGAAATCACTTCTTTTCTGCTATTCTTAATTTTGCACTTCGTGCTCTGCTGTTTATTTTTATTTCGTCGTCAGATGGTATTATTAATTTTCCTATGGTTTTAAACGGAACCGAAAAATTTCCATAAAAATCGCGTTCAGGCTCTCCTTCAAACATTCCGTTTTTCATAAATCTTTTTACTAATCGATCTTCCAACGAATGGTATGAAATAACACTCAACCGACCATTAGGCCTTAAAATTTCGAGTGATTGTTCTAAAAACTCTTTCAAAACATCCATTTCATGATTTACCTCAATTCGAATTGCCTGATATATTTGGGCTAATATTTTGTTCTTAAATTGATCTGGCAAAAAACGACCTAGTATCAATTTTAACTCGTCGGTTGTATTTATGGCTTTAATGTCACGAGCTTCAATAATTACTTTTGCAAGTGCAGGCGCATTTTTTAATTCGCCATAATCCAGAAAAACTCTTTTTAAATTTGCCTCGTCATACTGATTGATAATTTTATGGGCATTCAAATCGTTTTTTTTACTCATTCGCATATCGAGAGTAGCGTCAAATCTTGTAGAAAAACCACGTTCGGGAACATCAAATTGATGAGACGAAACTCCTAAATCTGCCAAAATTCCATCTACACTTTTGATATTATGAAATCGTAAAAAACGTTTTAAAAACCTAAAATTTTCTTTTACCAAAATAAATCGTTCATCATCTATTACATTCAACCACGCATCTTCGTCTTGATCAAACCCAAACAATTTTCCTTTTGGTCCTAAAAAATTTAGAATCTCTCTTGAGTGTCCGCCGCCTCCAAAAGTTACATCAACATAAACACCATCAGGATTAATATTTAAACCCGCAATACTGGCTGTCAAGAGTACAGGATTATGATATTCCATTATAATCTTCATTTACATTACCCATTACATCTTCGGCCAAATCTGCAAAATCTACAATCGATTCGTCTATAGCTTTTTCATATAATTCTTTATCCCAAATTTCAATAATATTGATTCCAGAAGTAAGGACAATATCTTTAGAGATTTTTGCAAAATTTGTCAAATCTTTTGGCACCAGCAGTCGACCTAAATTATCAATCTCGACCATTTTAACTCCCGCTGTAAACCTGCGTATAAAATCGTTATTCTTTTTTACAAACCGATTTAACTTATTTATTTTTTGCATTAAAATATTCCATTCGCTCGCAGGATATAACTCTAAACAAGGTTGAAAAACAGAACGCTTTAACACAAAACCGTCTTGAAGCGATGCAGCAAGTTGCTTTTTGAAAGGCGCTGGCAAAAGCAACCTTCCTTTAGCATCAACTTTACACTCATATGTTCCTGTTATTGAGTTCAATTATTTCATTTTAAATGATATGAGCAAAAATATAAAATAAATTACCACATTTTACCACAAACTACCACTTTGTTAATAAGTTTTACCACTTTATCAAATTTATATTTTTGAAGGAACATTACTTTTAAATTAAATTTTTAACAAAAGATTAAGAATTGATTATTATTGTAAAAAAAAATCAAAATATGATTAATTTCATTGCGAATAATTTAATGAATAACAATAAAATTGAAAACTAATAGGAGCCAGAAAACTTCAAAAATGTTTATAATTAATGGTTTTATGATTGTTATTTAATAGTAGAAATCGGAACCAAAAAATCGAAATTATTGAGTAAATAATAGGTTTATGACGATAAAAACTTATATTTGTAAACGTTGAAAAGTAGCATTACAAATGATCCAAAAAGTAAAAAAAGAAGGAAAATATAATTATATAGAAATTGGAGAAGGAACCCCTATTGTCGTGCTTCACGGATTGATGGGTGGTTTGAGCAATTTTGAAAGTGTGGCAACCTATTTTTCTGAAAAAGGATATAAAATTATCATTCCCGAATTACCAATTTATACTCAAAGTATACTAAAAACTAATGTGAAAGCTTTTGCACGTTATGTTAAAGATTTTATTACCTACAAAGGCTTTGAACGTGTCATTTTGTTAGGAAACTCACTAGGCGGACACATTGCTTTGTATCACACAAAAATGTATCCCGAAAAAATGCTCGGACTTATAATTACAGGAAGTTCGGGGCTTTATGAAAGCGCCATGGGAGATAGTTATCCGCGAAGAGGCGATTATGAATATATTCAAAAGAAAGCCGAAGCCGTATTTTATGATCCTAAAATTGCAACCAAAGAGATAGTTGACGAAGTTTATGCTATGGCAAATGATAGAATAAAACTTATCAAAACATTGACCATTGCAAAAAGCGCCATCAGACATAATATGGCAAAAGATTTGCCCAAAATGTTTGTGCCAACAGGTATTATTTGGGGCGAAAACGACTCGGTAACGCCACCCGATGTAGCAGCAGAATTTCATAAACTAATGCCAAATTCAAGCTTATATTGGATTGAAAAATGTGGCCATGCCGCAATGATGGAACGTCCTGACGAATTTAATAAAGCAATGGAAGCGTGGCTACAAAAAGTAAATTTGTAGTAATTTTAAAATTTAAC
This sequence comes from Flavobacterium sp., assembly GCA_025351785.1. Classification (GTDB taxonomy): domain Bacteria; phylum Bacteroidota; class Bacteroidia; order Flavobacteriales; family Flavobacteriaceae; genus Flavobacterium. The sequence continues at coordinate 3,197 of JANXVF010000121.1, read as the reverse complement.
AAATTGCTTAGAGTGTGATTTAATGAAAGAGATGAAACGCTGAAAAATAAAAAAATAGTTGTTTTAAATGGAAAAATCGATAGAAAAAAATCTGCCAAAAATTAAAGCCCTTTTCATCAAATATGGTGTAAAAAGTGCTTATTTGTTTGGAAGCGCTGCTACAGATAAATTTAATTATCAAAGCGATGTAGATTTTTTGTATTCGTTTCCAGAAGATTTAGATTACGAAATTTACGGCTCTAATTATTTTAATTTATTAAATGATTTAGAACAATTATTGAAGAAACAAGTAGATTTAGTAGCCGAAAAAACATTAAAAAACCCATACTTAATTGAAAGTATTAACGAAACTAAAATTCAGTTAGTATGATAAGTCGTGAAGAAAAAAAATTATTAATTGACATTATAGAAGCTATAAACTCAATTGATGAACATTTAGAACAACAGCGCATACTTGAAATTTATTTAAAAAATAAAACCAAAAGAAGAGCCGTTGAAAGAGAGATAGAAATTATAGGAGAAGCTATGAGCAAAGTCCTGAAAATTAACCCAAAAATACCTATCTCCTATTCCAGAATTATTGTTGATTTAAGAAATAAAGTAATCCATGCTTATGACGCAGTTGATGATATACTTATTTGGAAAATAATAATGAAAGATCTTCCTATTTTAATGGAGGAAGTTAAAAAACTACTTGATGAAAATTAATACCGCCGAATTTATAATTAGCAATTCTGATGTGACTAAATGTCCAACAGAGCGATTGCCCGAATATGCTTTTATAGGACGATCAAATGTTGGCAAATCGTCATTGATAAATATGCTAACAAATCACAAAAATTTAGCTAAAACTTCGGGTCGCCCGGGCAAAACCCAACTTATAAATCATTTTAAAATAAACTCAAATTGGTTCTTGGTAGATTTACCAGGTTATGGATATGCCAGAGTCTCCAAAAAAACTAAAGAAGTTTTTCAGGAATTTATAACCGATTATTTTGAGAACAGACAACAACTGGTGTGTGCCTTTGTATTAATCGATATTAGACTTGAGGCACAAAAAATAGACTTAGAATTTATAGAATATCTTGGTGAGAGCGAAATACCTTTTTGTATTGTTTTTACCAAAGCAGACAAAATAAGCAGAACCAAAGTTGACTCTCATATTGCAGCCTATAAAAAACAATTGTTTGCCAACAACTGGGCAGAAATGCCACAATATTTTATAACCTCGGCAACAGAGGGGACAGGAAAAGACTCGATTTTAGAATTTATAGATACCGTAAATATTGATGTGTTTAAGGATATTAATGAGTTTTAAATTGACTCATAATTACCGTTTCAACTTCAATTTTGAATCAAAATAATCACAAAAATTACGTAAGGAAGCAAATTCAATATTGGAAAAAACTAAAATAAAAAAAATAAGGTAAATTTGTTTTTAATAGACCTGTATACTCTATTTTAATTCCATCTTAAATGAAAAAAATATTTTATTTAATCCTACTTTCTTTTCTATTGTCATGCAGTTTTCCGCATTATATGATTGAAAATAAGGCTCAAACAACTGGATTGGATTTCACAAAAGGCAAATGGTTGATAAATGATATTGATTGCCCTAGTAATGTTTATAAAGAATTTACTGAGATGAGTTCTAAAGATTTTAGAAATTATCTTCAAGATAGATTATATCCTTTATATGAAGTTAAAGGAATTATTTTACCTCAAAAAATTGATTTCAATCCAAGTAAGAAGACACTTAAGGATATGAAAAAAGGTTGTAATGATTTTGATTATTTCATAAATATTAAAGCTCGAAAACTTAAAGAAGATATTGCAGGATTAGATTTAACCCCTCATCGTACAAACAATAGACAAGGAGCTAATGAAAGTGAGGTTTTGATTGAAGTTTATAATTTAAATTTATCAGAAATTATATATTCTCAAAAAGTTATCGGTATAACTACAACAGTAAATGATAATCAAGACGTCCATCTATCAAAAAATTCGAGGAGTTTACTTTTTGGTGCATACAATAAAATAATGCGTGATATTGATAAGAAATCAATTAAAAATTAAACTTTTCAATCTTAAAAAAAATGAAAAACATATTAATTTTAACGATAATATTATTTTTTTATAGTTTATCAAGTTTTGCACAAAAAATAGTACCACTTGAAGAGCAGTTTGATTACGAGTATCAAGGAGAACCCTATTACTATAAAGATGTTAATAATTTATTAGATAAATTTACCGGTGAGTGGGAGTTTACAGATGCCACACACTATTTAAAAATTAAGTTCTACAAAATAGAAGGCATTAATGAATCGGCTAGTCCAAAAGAAACGTATGATGAAATTCGTTCTTTTATTCTTTATAAAGAAAAGCAAGCTGGCAAATGGATTGTTGTTTACAACACCTACCCATCAAGTTATACTACTGCCGATTTAAACAACCAAAATTTTAATAATGGTTTTGGTATAAAAGGAAATTATGTGGATGAAACAAATTATAATAGGTTAATTTTAAGCTATTATGAACCAACACCACCGTGCACTTTAATGATAACTTGTTTATTTAGTTTAACTTTTATAAATACTACAAATCCACAGATAGATTGGAAACTCAACCAACATTGTTATTTGGAATCAGTTTCTCAACCATGTTCTTCAACCAATAATCCTATTCAAGAATACAAAATCCCACTACAATTAACTTTAACTAAATTATAATTTTATGAAATCCGTCTTGTTTACTAAAAATTAAATGAGACGGTTTTTTTAAATAAGATAGATTATATGAAAAATATACTTAAAATTATTATTGTAATTTTAATTACAAATTACAGTTATTCACAAAATATCATCCCAATTGAAGAAAGAAGAAATACTGTTGTTGATTACTACAATGAAGAGTATTATTTTAAAGATATAAATGGTGTTCTAAACAAATTTTTAGGTAATTGGAAGTATGAAGATACTACACAAAAAGTTGAAATTAGCTTTTATTTAAGACCTTATGAACGTGGGCTTAACGATAGATTTCATGATGATGAAATATATGCGAAAATAAAATTTACAAAAAATAATGTAGTAATTTATGATACTTTTACTTCTAATGGTGGTACTTATAATAACATAAGAGGTTCATCTTTTTCAGATACTAATAATTTAAATAAACTAAATCTTTATTATATGGAA
>JANXVF010000098.1 GCA_025351785.1 Flavobacterium sp. | reverse complement strand
GGCCTGTTCATTTAATAATGCTATTTTTTCACTATGAAATTTACCCCAATTTATTTTCTGCTCATCAAAATCTATTTCAGGATTTCCAATTTCTTTTATTAATAATTTTCTTTCAGAGATAACTATATTAATTTCACTAATTCGTCTTTCTAGTCTTTGAATTTCTTCAAGTTGTTGTTGACTAGATTGAGAATTAGTTTTTGCTGTTTCATAAGCAATTTCAAAAGTATCTTTTTTTAATTTCCAATCTCCAATTAATTGGTTTAATTTAGTTAGACTTTCATCATTAAATACATTTTTAAACGAATTGATTATTAATTTAATTTGATCAAATTTTGAGTTTATTTCAGTTGATATATTTTGAATTAGTTGTTTGTTTTCAACCTCTTCAATATCTGTTATTTGTTCAGGATATAATTGTAATAAATTAATGAGTTCGTCAGCTTTATTCTCAAAAATGGTTAATTCATTTTTTGAACTAGCAATAATATTTGCTTCTTTTTCAAATTTAGCTTTTTTTGTTATTGTTTTTTGGTCTTCTTCTGAAATACCTTTTAAACTTTCTCTAATATTATTTACTTGAGTGTTTAAAGATTCTGATTCAAGACTGAAATTATCAATCTCTTGTAAAATTTCTTTTTTTCTAATTAATTGATTGTATGAACTTTTTAATTTAGTACTTGTTTCACTTATTTTAAATTTTAGCCCATCCAATTCTCCTAAAATTGGCTGTTCAATAAAGCGTTTTAATTCTTTTGTTTTAACACCGACATCGCTTAATTGTTTTTGACTATAAGATTGAATAGGAAGTAATTTTCTAATATCGTCTTCTTTAACTTGAACAAAATCATTATTGCCAATTTTTAATAGAATTTCACGATTTTTAGAATTTCTTTTGACAATATGTACAATTCCATTTTTTATCATCGATATTCTAACTTCACCATTCACATCGGCTAATGTTTTTTTAATTAAAGAATCTCTTCTTTTTTCTATTACACTTAGTTCTTCAATATCAGAACTCTGAATTGTTTGGTCACAAAGTCCCCATCTTAAATATTCAAGAATTGTAGATTTTCCAGTTCCTCTTCCTCCGATTAGAGCGTTATATTGTTTATTAAATTCAATATTGAATGTTCCAAGAAACTTTGATGTGGTAACATCAATTGATTGAATTGAAATTTGAGGTAATTCTGGTTCAGTTTGAGAAATTCTAGATTCTTTCGCTAAACAAGCTTGTCTTATAGCCTCGGCAGTTGGAACTGCCCATTTAATCCACGTTGCAAAATTTCCAAAATGTCTACCGTCTTCAAAACGATTGTCTGACGTTGATATTAATGCGATTGATTTATTTCCATAATTTACATCGCCACCATTTAACTTATTTTGATATCCTGATTCATCTGAAATTGCTTTATCAATATACCCACCAACACATGGCATTTTTCTGTAATGTTCATGAAAACCATTTCGCATTATAGAGTGATCGCCTCCTCTGCCAACATTTGGTAATATTATATATTTTCCTTTGCAATAAGGTAACTCGTCAAGTTTTTTATGTAGTTGAACTAAATTTTGAATTATAGTTTCTGATATTCTTAATGTTGGTGTTGTGTTTTTTTCAAATTCATTAGTTGGATTTATTCCAAAAAAATTTATTACTGAATCTAGGTTAGCATCACTAAAATCAGAGTCAAAAATAATTATACATTGACTTGCAGGATTCGACAAACTCATTTCTATTCCAGGGAAAATTGTTATAATCTTGTCAAATTGAGAAATTGCTCTAAAATTTGCATTTTCTATTTCTGCTACTTTTCTAAATTGCTTGACAAAAACAACGTCATGATGATCAGTCATTGCAATTGCATTTAGACCAGCATTTCTTATTTTCTCTAAATATTCTTTTGAAAATTGTTCTCTGTCTAATGTTATTTGTTCTTTTTGTTCTACCGTAAGAGTTTCAATGTTTTCTGAGTTTACACCATATTTATTTCCGTTATAAGCTATGTCTCTTGGACTGTGTACTTGAAAATCGCATCTATAAAAATGTGCTCCTTTATCCATATGTTCAATTTATATTTATTGTTGTTTTATGCAGTTTTCAGAGCATGACAGCTAACGTCTCGCGCGCTTTGCGATGTTGCGGACGATTTAGCACCAAGCCTTCACAAATATAAACAAATTATTGAGTTAAAAACTTCCTTTCAGATAAATCCCCAAACCCGCAATATCGCAAAACCGCTGTTGTGTGCAGG
>JANXVF010000046.1 GCA_025351785.1 Flavobacterium sp. | reverse complement strand
TATTTAATAACAAACCTTTAAAATAAATAAAAGTTTTCTTTTTTTATTTCTTTGCAAAAAACTAGAAAAGCATTTTTTGCATCGTGTCACTTTTGGGTGGTAAGCCCAACTTTTACCTTTTTTTAATTTGTTAACCCATTTTTTTATTATATTGTAAAGATATAGAGGTGTTTTTAATAAATTGGTAAGCAAAATGCGTACATTTTTAAAAAATTCAAATTAAACCTAATTTTCTGGCTTGGTTTACGATATCTTCGTCGTTCCCTTTATCTATACCTAAATATGTTTTAATTGCTATTTTCCTTTTGTCTATTGCACTTCTTGAAAGATGTAGTCGTTCTTGAATGGTCTTGTTCTTTATTCCTTGTGAAAGTAATACAATAATTTGTTGGTTGTAACTGTTTAAAGGTTTTCTTCGGTCTAAAAAAATAAATTTATGTTTTCTAACTGTCTCACTGTGATAGTATTCTCCATTTATTATGGCTGTAAAAGCAATAAGAAATTCTTCGGCATGCATATCGTTTTTAAGTAATAATCCTTCAGGATTGCATTCTTCTAGCAATCGCTGCAATATAAATTTTTCGGTATGCGAAGTAAGAATAATAATTTTAGCATTAGGCAAGTGTTTTCTTATCAAAATAACTAAATCTTCGCCTGAATTTATTCTTTTTTCAGGAAAACCTGGTAGGGTAATGTCAATGAAAACAACATCAAAAAGTGCTTTTGACTCTGCTGTTATTGCTTTAAATGCTGTTTCACAATCAAAAGCTGTAGTGGTTTTAATATCTAATCCAAGTTTATTGAATGACAGGATTACTTTGTAACCTTCAATAATTGCTGGATGATCGTCGACCATTAAAACGTTTAATTCCATGCTTTTATTTTTGTGAAACTATGAAATTATTTATAAAAAAACTAAATAAATTATATCTCTAGGTAATTACCCGCAGCTATAGTAGCAATGATAGCATCAATGTTTTCTTTGTAGGATTTTGAAAACGGAAGTTTGGTTGTGGTTCCTTTTATGTGACAAACTGCATTACCAGTATGAATTCTAGAAACATAATTAACATTTACTATATAACTATTATGAATTCTTACAAATGGGTAAACCATAACACCTTCAAAATGTTTTAAGGTTTTAAAGGCAGTAATCATTTCGCCAGTTTGCAAATGGATATCGGTTGAGTTATTATCGGCCTGCATGTAACAAATATCTTTTGCTTCTATATATCTGTAATCTCCGTATGATTTCACACAAACTACTAGAGGTTTGATTTCATTATTACCAGTTTGTATAAACGAAACTTCATCGTCAAGTAAAGGTAAATCCCGATTTAAAGTATTGTTTTCAATTATTGGTTGATTGAGTTCTGCAGTAGTTTGCATCACATATTTTTCATCATCCAAAGATGGAGATGAGGCAATAGGATATTCTGAATCAATAAGATCATCAATTTTGCTTAATTTAGTTATACTTTGAGTTTGAGAATCTAGATAATTAAATTCTAAATCATTTGGCTTTTTTAAATCATCAATTTTAGAATCCAAAACAATTCTAGTCGGCTCATTATTATTATTTGTTCCTATACTTGTTGTTTCACATTCTTTTTCAAATCTATAGAGCGATTTGCGCAATTCATTTACCTCGATAGGATTAATAAGATAATCAAAAACACCAAACTTAATAGCATTAAGACATAATGAATCATTTTTTGTTGTAACAAATATCTTAGGAACAACTTTTAAGTAGCGGTGTAATTCATTTATAAGCGATAATGAAAGGTTTGAATCCTTATCTGCTGGGTCAATTTCTAAAAAAATTATATCTGGATTATATTCTAAAACACAATTTAATCCGTCTTCATAATTAGTTACAGATGCCAAAAAAACTAGGTTTTGAAAACTTGAAGCTATTGCTTTAGTTTTCAAACTATTTTTTTGGTCGTCGTCAATAATTACAAATGTAAATTTCTTCAATTTTCTTTACTTAATTATACAACAAAGCATCAGTAATTTGAACCGAAAGTTACACACGTTAAATTTATAATAGCTTGGGACTATTTATCAAAAACACAATTTTTTGATTTAGCTAAAATAAACGATTTGAAGTTTTTGTTTGTAAATTGTATACTCGTTTTATCAACATTCTATGTATTATGGTTTAAAGGGTAAAATTAACGTCTAAAAGCAATTATAACTAAGTATTTTCCTATGTTTGAAGTTAAAATTACCCATTTACATCTAGATTAAATTTAACTTATCAACAATCGCTACATTGCTATTTTTAAATATTATTTTATAATATAAATGCTTTATAAACAGTAAATTACAATGATTATTTAATAATTTGGGAGAGGAAACTTAATAAAGTAAAAAAATATATTATAAGAATAATTCAAAAATTTATCTTTAAATAAAAAAAAGGAGACTCTTAAAATAATATAGTTGTTTAAAATGAGTGGGGGATTTAAAGTTTTTAAAATTTATTTTAGACTGAAGGATATTAAACTTTATATTTTTTTTAGATTTGTAAAATATATATGATACTTAAAACATTACTTAAAATCTATACATAGCGATATGGGAATTACAAAAACCTTTGGCTTTGCTTTAAAAATAAACGAAATGGCCGATATTTTGAAAGCTCTTGGTAATCCTGCTAGATTAAAAATAATTCAGTTTTTAATTGCGTCACCCGGTTCGTGTTGTGGCGATATGATTCAGGTTTTACCTTTGGCCCAATCTACTGTATCTAAACATTTATCAGAATTGAAAAGAGTAAAATTAATCAAAGGAAAAAACAAAGGAAACAATATCTATTATTCCTTAAACTTGGCTACATGGGAAAAAGTGAAAGGATTTTTATTGAGTGAAATCAATTTGCCTAAAGAGAATTAAAATAATTAATAAAATAAATCGTTTAATGATTTGAATTAATATATTTGAAAAAACAAATACAACACTATGAGAAAAATTATTATTTATTTGCCTTTTCACTTTTTTGTATAAAAGGATTTAGTCAAAACGAAAAAAAAGAGGTTAAAGATTTCAAGAAAAACGAAATAAAAGTTAATGCTCTTTATTTAATTCTGGGGGCTTTTGAAGTTGCTTACGAAAGAGCTGTTGATGATGAATCTGCTGTTGGAGGTTCTGTTTTATTTCTTTTAGATAAGGCTGGAGATACTACTTCTGGATTCGCGTTATCTCCCTATTACCGATTTTATTTTGGGGCAAAACCAGTTTCAGGATTTTTTATGGAAGGATTTAGTATGTATCAAAATGCAACAAGAAATTCTTCTTATTACAATGTAGGTTATTATGATAGTAATGGTAACTATGTGTATGGCAGTAATTATAACAAGCAAGAGAAAGTCTCGGCATTAGCTTTGGGAATAGGTCTTGGTGGAAAATGGTATACCAAAAGAGGTGTGATGTTTGAAATCAATTGTGGAATAGGTAGAAATATTTCTATAAGTTCTAATATTCCAAACACTGATTATAATAAAATTACAGGAAAAATTGGTATAACCGCAGGATATAGATTTTAAAAAATAAATTATTAAATAAAAAAACCCATTTTGAATTGTCAAAATGGGTTTTTTTATTTTAATCTATTGTCTTTTATTTGATTCTCATCAACCAATTTCTCAAAAAAATTCTTTGTTTTTTTAATACTTTGAATTAATAATTAATTTTTTCAAGTCTTATTTCTGAATCTTTTTGTTTTTCATCATTTGAAACTTCTCTCAATAAAACATATCCGTTTTTGGCTTTGATTGGATAAATCTGTCCATTATTTGTTGTCAATGGCACTTTTTGATAATCAAAAACTCCGTCAACATATGTAATAACTCCAAGAATCCATTTTGGGTCTTTCTTTGCTCTACTACCTAACTTTTCATTATCAGAATAGTAAAAAACATAACCGCCACCAGGTAATTTTTGAGAATACATATAATCAAAAGCACCCACTGCTTCTAAATAACTTCCATAAGCATCTAATTTGTCAATCTTATTTTTGAACTTATCAACTTTATTAAAACTTAATAACTTCATTTTGTCGTCTAGAACAAACGTAAATAAATCCAAAATTTTTGAACTCGCTTCTGGTTTATATCCTTCACCTATAATTATGATTTTATTATCTGCTGTTAATTTGAATTCTAAAAAATGAATAAATCCATAATCTTTTACTTTCCCATTTTCATCTATATCTAATTTACTTTTTAAAGCATCCCATTTAAAGTAATCTTTGCTTATTTCTTTCCCTGATTCTCTATCATAAACTATTTTTACATAACCTCTTTTTTTATCATATTTATATTCTCCTTTTTCATTAAAATCATAAACCGAGGCAAAAACAATTACTTTGTTATCTTGAAACTGAAGATTGTCAAAAGAAAGGGTATTCTCAGTATTTGTAATATTGATTTCAAATTTTTTAACTCCAGTAGTAGCATTTACAAACTCAAAAGTTTGTTCAAAATCGGTATCTTTTTCTTTTTTGAAGTTCTTTTTTGTAAAAACCAAATCATTACCATTACTTGTAAAATAAGAATATTTGGCAAATGATTTTGTTTTTTCATCTTGATTTACTTTGTAAACCCATTTTTGTTGAAAATTCAAGTCGAAAAAATAAAACTCCTTTTGTCTATTAACTTTCATTTTTAAAGCATTTGGATAAGAGGATGCCATAGCTTCGTTCATAGAACTCATGTAATCTAAATCTGAAACTAAAAACCCATTGTTTAATGTTAATTTAGCTAATTTCATGTCTTTAAACTCTTTCATTAACTTCATTGGATGTTCCATGTCTAATTTTCCAATTTGTTTTTGAAATTTATAATCTTTAATTAAATAGTTTTCTGAAATAGTAAAATCTTTTAGATTTAATATTCTAAATCCCGAAATGCCTTTGTCTTCAATCATTTTATCTATAAATGATTCAATCATCGAATTGCTCTGACCAATGGCAACAAATAAATTATCTTTATTTTTTTTAGCAAAATAGATAGCCGATGATAATTTTATTAACCAAGAACTAGTTACCTCTTGGTTAAAACTAGTTGTGCCGACTTTGTTGAGGTTTTTGTCTAAAAGTACTAACTCAAATGTAGTTTCATTTTTATTAACTTTATCTTTTTCAAACAACAACAAATATCCATAAATATCTTCATTATTATCTTCATAGATAATTTTTGAATCTAAAAACTTGGACGACGATAACGAACTCAATTTAGTAACTTGAGCAAAAAATGTTGTACTAAAAAACAAGACGAGTAATAAGGCTATTTTTTTCATATTCTATTATTTATAAAATTCAATTATTTGATTTAATTCGTTCTTTCTAAGGTTTCTAATCAAACATAAATACTGATTATAACTGTTTGAAAAGTTTGGGTTTTCTGTTTCTAAAAACTTGTTCAATGTATAATTATTTCTTGCATCACGCAACTTTATTAAATTATTATAAATCATATTTTTAAAAAATTCATTATTAGGTTTTTTCTTAGATTTTAATAATGTATAATACAACGATTTACCATATTCTTCTAGAAAATAAAGTCCGAATACAAACTCTTCGTCAGCATTTTCCTTTAGTTTATTAAAGTTTGACTGATTGACTGGTTTATTTTTTTCTTGAATTTTGAAGTTATTTTTAAGAAAAACAATTCTAGCATCGCAATCGGGATGGGTTCTAAGCGAATCTATATTCCAAAATTTTTGTGTTTTTTGATAATTATACTGTGAAATTTCACTTGCTAACCATGAATCATTAAACTTTAAATCTTTAATTTCAAAAAAATGAGTAAAATCGGCTTTTGTAAGCGAATCATTTTCTTTGTCAATTGTTTTAAGCTTTCTTAAAGTTTCAACAGAATAACTTTCATAATCAGGATATGAATTTTTAAACAAAATATATCCTAAAGAATCTGCTTGTTGTTCACATTTTCGGCTTTCTTCACGATTACCATAAACAATTTTCTTAAATAAACTTGAAGCTATACTGTTTTTGTTAAACTTTTGTTTGTCAATCTCTGATATTTTTTTTTTCAAATCTTCGGAGTTGTTTTGTTCACTGTGCTTTAACATCGATTTATAAACATGATTTAGTTCTTGATGCCCTATTTCATGGGAAATCGCAAAGGCCAACTCATATTCATTATCAATATTATAAATTAATGGCAATTCAATAACTATTATTCCATCACCACAATTATAGGCATTAATGTTTTTACTAATTGCAAGCAATAACTTAATATCGTCAAATTTTCTATCAGGGTTTCCTTGTTTAATCTTATTAAAAATTTGTTCTATTAGTGCAGAATATGATTTATTTTCTATAAAAATTCCTTGTTTTATAAGCGCTTTGAAATCTTCGCTTTTTTCTTTATAATTAGTTAAAAATTGTTTTTTAATTTTTCGATTTTCAATTTCGTTTATTTTAAGTTCCGTTTTTGAGACATGAGATTCAAAATAGTTTAATATTTTTTCTTTATATGCTGTATTTATAGTGTCAATATCAACAATGGTTTGGGCAAAAGAAAACTGCACAAAAAAGAATGCTATCAAAAACATATTCTTTGTGCAGTAAAAAAAGTTTCTTTTAATCATATAATTTGTTAAACCGTTCTCATCAACCAATTTCTCATAGAAACTTCTTCGTTGAT
>JANXVF010000162.1 GCA_025351785.1 Flavobacterium sp. | reverse complement strand
GTGTCATAACTAGAGCCACATAAATTTAAAGTTACGGTTTGTGGTGTTCCTGATCCTGTATAAGTATACCAAACATTTGGTGCATCCATATCGGCTCCAAATCCATCTGGTGCATTATCTTCATCTAATGTTGCATAGGTTGTGTCTCCAGTATAAGTACTTCCGCATGAAATAGCAATAGCATTTGCAAAATTATCATTTGAAGGTGGACATTGGAGTTGTGTTAAATTATTGCTTACCACATTACAAACGGGGAACTGATCATTTGTAACAGTTAAAGTAACTGATGTTCCATTTGCAAAAGGCCCAAAGCTTACAGTTCCAGTAGAGGTAACTTGTTGCGCTAGACTAGACTGATTGTCAGTTACAGTAATTGAAGTTGCTGAACCCAAATTTGTAATATTTGCAGTTACGTTAAATGTTAATGCAGGACAATTTGTTGTTACAGCAAATGTCGCAGTTGGAGGTGTACAAGGTGGTATACCACATTTTAAACTTCGAGTTCTTGAAGTAGCACTCGAGCCACATCCTGCTAGGTGAGTATAAAATCTAACATCACTAGATACTGTTGAAAGCCAAGTTACAGAACCCGTACCAAATGTTGAAGCTGTTGCACCACCATCGGTACTTATAGTTATAATATCTGAAGAAACAGAACTTACAAAAGTATAAGTTTGTCCAGAAGTTACTGTAACTAAAGAATATTCGCTAGCAAAACCAACTATCGTAATGCTTTGCGAAGTTAAACCATCACATGATGCGCTATTTGGTACAAAAGTAGCCGTTGGATACTGTCCGAACACAGCATTTAAACACTGACCAAAAGATATCGTTGAGAAAATCAACAATAATAAAAGAGTAATTTTTTTCATATTTTAAAATTTTTTAATAGTTAAAAGTAAAATAAATAATTTTGTTAAAAAATAAAAAACCAAAATTTAACTTATGCTAGGTATAGATACAATTTCATTTACATCAATATTATAATCTACTTCATTAAATCCGAAACCAAATAAATTCAAAAAATCTTGTTTGTAACCCTTTAAATCTCCAATATTAGGTAAAGTATCAGTAGTTGCATCTTCCCAAAGTTTTGCTATTTTATCTTGAACTTCAGGTTTCATTTCATAATCATCTATTCGAATGCGACCTTTTTCATCTGTAGGAATTTCTTTTCCAGAAAATAATCTATCGCTATATAATCTTTGAATTTGTTCAATACATCCTTCATGAATTCCTTGTGCTTTCATAATTTTATATAAAAGTGAAATGTATAAAGGAATAACTGGGATAGCAGAACTTGCTTGAGTTACAAGAGCTTTGTTTACTGATACAAAGGCTTTTCCGTTTATACTTTTCAAACTATCAGAAATTTGAAAAGCAGTTGCTTCAAGATGATCTTTTGCTTTTCCGATTGTTCCTTTTCTATAAACAGCCTCCGTAAGTGACGGGCCAATATAAGAATAAGCTACTGTTGTTGCTCCATCAGCTAAAAGATTTTCATTTTTAAGTGCATCAATCCACATAGCCCAATCTTCTCCTCCCATTACTACAACCGTATTTTCAATATCCTCTTCTGTTGCTGGCTCGATTGAAATTTCTGAAACAATTCCTGTATGAAAATCTACAGTTTTATTAGTATAATTTTGTCCTATAGGTTTTAAAACCGATCTATGCAAAACTCCAGTATCTGGATGCAAACGAACAGGTGAAGCTAAACTATAAATTACAAGATCTACCTGACCTAAATCGGCTTTAATTAAATCTAAAGTTTGTTTTTTCACTTCCTTAGAAAAAGCGTCACCATTAATACTTTTTGCATATAATCCGGCTTTTGTTGCTTCTCTTTCAAAGGCTGCAGAATTATAAAATCCTGGAGACCCTGGTCGTTTTTCTACTGGAGGTTTTTCAAAAAAAACTCCTATTGTTGCACTATTACAACCAAAAGCACTTGTAATTCTTGAGGCTAATCCAAACCCAGTCGAGGCGCCAATGACTAATACTTTTTTAGGACCATCAATTGATCCTTTAGATTTAATATAGTCAATTTGATTTTTAATATTTTGTTCGCAACCTGTTGGATGAGAAGTTAAACAGATAAATCCTCGCATTCTTGGTTCTATAATCATATTTTTTTATTTAAATTTTGCTGTGTTATAATAATATTTGAACAAATATAATTGTTTTAATTAACTTAATAATTCCTTAGCGTGTATCAATGCAGATTGAGAAACAGAATTACCAGACAACATTTGAGCAATTTCTACAACGCGCTCGTTTGGGTCTAATTTTTTTATTTCAGATTGTGTTTGATTATCTTTTATATATTTAAAAACTTTAAAATGAGATTGCCCTTTTCCTGCTATTTGTGGCAAATGAGTTATAGCAAAAACCTGCATCGATGTGCTCATTTTTTTCATAATATCGCCCATTTTTAGTGCAATTTCTCCTGAAACTCCAGTGTCAATTTCATCAAAAATTAGTGTTGGAAGTTGAGAATAACTTGCTAATATAGATTTTACAGCGAGCATTATACGTGACATTTCGCCACCAGATGCTACTTTTTTTATCAATCCAAAATCTGAACCCTTATTTGCCGAAAACATAAATTGAATTTCATCTTTTCCATTATTCAAAAAAACATCATTTTGTAGTAATTCTATCTGGAATCTCGCATTAGACATTCCTAATTGAGATAAAATTGAAGATAATTTCTCTGTCAATACCGGGATTGCTTTTTCTCTGTTATTATGTATCGAGATTGCTAGTTCATTTAACTTGGTTTCTAATTTTATAATAGAATGTTTAACTTTCTCAATATCAGATTCTAATATCTCGATAGAAACAACTTTGGAATCTAAGTCATTTTGAATTATAAGTAAATCATTTACAGTCAATACTTGATGTTTTTTTTGCAAAGAATAAATTAACTGTAGCTTTTGATTTATGGTATCTAATGTTTCTGGATCACTATAAATATTTTCGGCCAGTTGAGTCATTTCATTTTCAACATCATCAAACTCTATAAGAATACTTGAAATTCTTTCGTGCAGTTTTGTGTATTCTTCAGAAAAATTTGCGATTTTTTGAATTGAATTTTTTATGTCTTTCAAATTTTGAATAACTCCCTGTTGTTCATTGTTTGAAATCGATATTGCTTTAGAAAGAGACTCTTTTATCAGCTCAACATTATTGAGTTTTTCAAATTCACTTTCCAAAATCTCTTGCTCATCAATTTTTAAATTTGCAGACAAAAGTTCTTCTAATAAAAAAGTATTGTAATCTCGTTCTTTTAATATTGATTGCAAATATTCAAATTTTGATTTCAATTCTGATTTTAGTTTTTTATACATTTTTAAATTTGATGTATAATCAACCAATAAATTTGAATTTGAAGCAATTGCATCAATTATTTGAAATTGATAAATATCGTCTGATAATTCTTGGGTTTGATGTTGAGAATGAATATCAAGCAAATAGGAACTTAACTCTTGTAAAACCTGAAGATTTACAGGGGTATCGTTTATAAAAGCTCTCGATTTTCCTGTTGGAATTATTTCTCTTCTAATTATTGTGTCTTTTTCAAAGTCTAAATCATTATCATTAAAAAAAGAACTGAGATTGTAATTTTGAATATGAAAATGTGCTTCAATAATACATTTTTCATCCTTATTTTTTAACGAACTTAAATCGGCACGTTTGCCTAAAACTAAACCGAGCGCTCCTAAAAGTATTGATTTTCCTGCACCTGTTTCGCCTGTTATAACTGAAAAACCTTCTGAAAAATCAATTGATAATTTTTCAATTAAAGCAAAATTTTCAATAGATAAAGATGTAATCATTTCGAAAAATAATTATTTTTATTAAGGTTTAATGTTGCTCCATTTAGTAGCATTTGTTGGAGATATTTTATTTAAAGTGTCAACTAAATCTGCTATAGGTACACTTGGTCCACCAGAAAAAATAGATACAATCTCGTCTGCTTTTGCATCAAAAAATATTCGTAATAAATAAGCACTAGGTCTAACAGCAAAAACTTTATCCATCAATAAAATTGCTTTTTTTACTTCCGTTTTTGAAGTTGCTAAATTGGAATTCATAGTATCTAGACCTAAATATTGGTAAGCATTCATTGCCTCTTTATAGGGTTTAAATGAATTGGACATTAAATCGTTTATCAAAAAATATCTATTAACTGTTTTATCACCTTGAGTCCAGCCTTTGTAACTGCTAGATGCTGCCAAACTGGTAATGTTTTGAGCATTTTCAAAATATGTATCTCCACTACCTAAAGCAAAAGTTTCAGAATCTACACCAATAATTATATTGCAATAAAAAGCAATTACTGAAATTAAATTTGAATCAAAACTATTAGGACTATAAGTTAACCCTTCAAATTCTGTGTATTGAAAATTAAAATCTTTATCGTTTATATTTAAAATTGGAGAAGAATAAGATGAGTTAAAAGTAGGTCGAGATGATTCAACTTGAATAGATGCTTCAAATTGATTTGAATCGAATCCACTTATCGAAATAAAAAAATTACAATTTATTTTTTCGTTGTCTTTATATGATTTTTCTGTCCAAGCAGTTTTATTTACAAAATCATTAAGCGACTTTTCTAGGGTTTTAAATACTTGCGTGTTTGTTGTTGCGCTTAGTTTACTGTAATCTACAATGACTTTACAATTTAATTCCTGTCCAATTACTATTTGATTGAAACCTAATAAAATTAAGATGATATAAAAATAGTTACGCATTATAATGATTTATTATTTTATTTATAATATCAGCCGCTACTTGTTCTTTTGTTTTTAATTCCATTGGTTCTACAACAAAATTTTTATCAATAAACGTAATTTTATTTGTTGGTTTACCAAAACCCGCCCCTTCATCTTGCAAGGAATTTAAAACTATCAAATCTAGGTTTTTTTTCTCAATTTTTAACTTGGCATTTTCGATTTCATTTTCAGTTTCCAATGCAAATCCAATTAAAAATTGATTTTTCTTTAATTTGCCCATTGATGCTAAAATATCTTTTGTTTTTTCTAATTCAATCGACAATTCATCATCACATTTTTTGATTTTTTGATTTGCAACATTTTTTGGTTTATAATCTGCAACTGCAGCTGCCGCAATTGCAACATCAACTTGGCTATAAAATTTATGACATGCTTCAAACATTTGTTCGGCAGAGACTACTTTGATTAAATTTATAGCCGAATCTTCAACCGATAAATGTGTTGGACCTGTAATTAAAATTACTTCTGCGCCCATTTTTGAACTATAATTAGCAATATCGAAACCCATTTTGCCTGACGAATGATTTCCTATAAAACGTACAGGATCGATTGCTTCATAGGTTGGACCAGCAGTAATAAGTATTTTTTTACCTTTTAGAGGCAATTTATTTAGCAAATCAAACTCCAGAAATGAGATTATATTTTCGGGTTCTGCCATTCTACCTTCTCCCGAAAGCCCACTGGCTAATTCTCCTTTTTCTGCAGGAATAATATGATTACCAAATTCTTGTAATGCTTTAAATGAGGCTTTTGTAGAACCATGCTGATACATATCTAAATCCATTGCTGGTGCAACATACACAGGACATTTTGCAGATAAATAGGTAGCAATAAGAAGATTATCGCAATTTCCATTCACCATTTTTGACATTGTACTTGCTGTTGCTGGTGCAATAACAATCAAATCTGCCCAAAGTCCAAGTTCTACATGATTATTCCACTGTGCGTTTTCATCATTGTCGTCATAAAAGCTAGAATAAACAGGATTTTTTGAAAGTGTAGATAAGGTTAGGGGAGTAATAAAATCTTTAGAAGCAGGTGTCATTATCACTTGGACATGTGCACCTGCTTTTATAAATAGCCTAACCAACGATGCTGTTTTGTATGCGGCAATTCCACCAGAAACTCCCAGTATTATTTTTTTACCGCTTAAAACTGACATTGTCAAAAATTATTTATTGGTATCTTTATAATATATCTTTCCGTCTAACCATTCTTGAACCGCAAGTGAATGTGGTTTTGGTAATTTTTCGTAAAATTTAGAAACTTCAATTTGTTCTTTATTTTCAAAAACTTCTTCTAAGCTATCGTTATATGTTGCAAATTCATCTAACTTATCAAGTAATTCTTTCTTGATTTCGGTATTAATTTGATTGGCTCTTTTGGCCATTATAGTTATTGCTTCATAAACATTTCCTGTTGGTTCTTCAATAACGTTTTTATTGTACGTAATTGTGTTAACTGGAGCACTTGTTTTTTTTAAATCCATGACATTTTATTTAGAAAATTGTTGTAAATCTTTATCAATTCTAACCAACATTTCGTCGGCATCTTTTTTATATTTTGTTGATGCATTAAATTTTACTAAACCCTGATAGGCGGTTTTTGCAACTAGTAAACGCTCTTGCATTTTTTGTGGCACACTATTTAAAGCAAGTTTGTAAGCAGAATCTAATTTATAAAATAAGGCATCCTCTTTATAAGGTGTTCCTGGAAAATCTGAAATAAAATTATCCAAGGCTATTTGTGCTGCTTTGAAGTCAGAAATTGTATTATATTGTTTAGCATTTTCAAAATACTTTTTCTCAATTTTATCTTTCATCACTTTCATTACTTTATTAGCTTCCGGCAAATAAGTAGACGACGGATATGTGTCAATAAATTCTTGCATTTTGGAGGTAGCTTTATCAGTATCTGTTTGATCTAAGCTGTATAGTGGTGATAATTGAAAAAAACATTTTGCTCCTAAAAAAGATGCCTCTTCTACCTTTTCGCTTTTTGGATAGCTTGAAGCAAAACTCTCAAATTGATAACCTGCTAAATAATATTGTTTTGTTTTATAAAGTGATTGAGAATAGGAATAAAACATTTTTTCTGCCTGTGGTTTTCCTTTGTATGCCGGTGCTATTTGCTCATAAAGACGAATTGCTTTGTCATATTTTTTTTTATCGTATTGTTTTTCTGCAACCGCAAATTTTTTAGCTACATCTTCAGATTTCATTGCTTTTTGGTATTCGCTACAAGACGAAAACATCAAAACAATAGTAATAAGTATGAAAATTTTATTCATTATTTAATTTATAGTTGCACTATTTATTGCTATTTATATCTCGAAAAGAGATTTGCAAAATTAGTTAATTAATATATACAAAAAACATTTTTTTTATTCAACCTTTTTTAATTTGTTGACGTTAGTAAATTATATATTTTGTACAAAATTTGAGATTCTTTCAGCAAGATTCTCATCAACATTTACTAGTGGTAACCGAACAATATTTTCTGATAATCCTAAAGATTTATGTACTTCTTTAATTCCTGCTGGGTTTCCTTGTTCAAAAATCAAATCAATTGCATCTGACAATTGATAATGTAGTTTATAAGCCTCATCGACTTTGCGTTGTAAGCCATAACGAACCATTTGTGAAAATTGTGCAGGAAAACCTTCTCCAATTACTGATATTACTCCACTTCCTCCAGCTAAAATCATGGGTAATGCAATCATGTCATCGCCAGAAATGATTAAAAATTCTTTTGGTTTTCCTTGTATTAACTTCATGGCTTGTACTATATCTCCTGCTGCTTCTTTTATGGCTACGATTTTATCAAAATCGTTTGCTAACCTTATAACTGTTTCCGGTAGCATATTACTGGATGTTCTTCCTGGTACATTATATAAAATTATTGGTAGTGGAGAAACTGCCACAATTGCTTTAAAATGTTGATAAATTCCTTCTTGAGTAGGCTTGTTATAATAAGGTGAAACAGATAAAATAGCCTCGATTCCAGTAAAATTTCTAGTCTTTAATTCCTCAACAATTTTTTGTGTATTATTTCCACCAACGCCAAGCACAATTGGTAGACGATTATTATTTGAATTTATAACAGTTTTAATAACAAGCTCTTTTTCATCATCATCGAGAGTTGCATTTTCTGCTGTTGTGCCTAAAACAACTAGATAATCTATACCATTATCAATCTGAAAATTTACAATTTTGGATAGTGCCTCAACATCGACAGAAAAATCTTTTTTAAAGGGAGTTACAAGCGCAACTCCAGTTCCAATTAATGATTGCATATTACAATTTATTTAGAATTTTTAAATATTTGAACATTTCGTCCATAAAAACTTTATAATTTTCAGCATTAGTTTCAATCATAAAATGATTTAGACGTTTATCAACAGAAGCAAATCCGACTTTAAAACTTGCTTTGGATTGATTTGTTAATAACAATAATGCGGCTTTTTCTATATCATAATAATTAATTAACAAGTCAAAATCCTTATTTATGAAGTCAATTACTTCTTGTTTTTCAAATTGAGCTGACCAACTTATATCTTGATGACTGCAAACAGGATAGTCAAAAGTTTCTTTTTTGTTAATTTTATTTTTAAAAACTAGAATCGAAATATCTTTTTCATGAATTCCGTTTATAATCAATTCATTTATTAAATCATCTTTTTCATAAAAATAGGTTTCATCAAAAATAATTCCGACTTTTTTTATAATTCCAACTGGTTCTAAATGAACGACATTTGATAACCTTTTTTTAACGATTTTTTTTGTCCAAAAATTTTTAATTTTATTCCAAAACATATTACATTTACTAGCTTTACAAAATTAACTAAAAATATTTTCTATTGAAATGGTAAATCTAAAAAACTATAACGTTGTATCTAAACATTTTGTTTTATTATTAACATTTTTATTTATTGTTTCTTGTTCTCATCAAAACTATACCGTTTCAAAAATTGAAGGTAAAAAAATTGGTATTACCGACAAACAGGTTGGAGTTCCTGAAATTGAAAAGTTTATCAAACCTTACAAAGAAAGAATTGATAAAGATTTGAACGAAGTCTTAGCTTATTGTCCAGAAATTTTAGATAAAAATGGTACTTGGCAAACCCCAATTGGAGATTTTTTAGCAGACATAACACTTGAAAAATCAAATCCAATTTTTGTTACTCGAGAACAGAAAAAAATCGATATCTGTTTGTTAAATTTTGGAGGTATTAGAACCATTATTCCCAAAGGAAATATCACAGCTAGAAATGCTTTTGAAGTTATGCCATTTGAAAATTCTGCTGTTGTAATAGGATTAAAAAGTGAGCAAATTCAGGAAATAGCAAGTTATATAATATCAGAAAAAAAACCACACCCATTATCGGGAATGACCTTTAAAATAGATAAAAACAATTTTGCAAAAGATATAATTATTCAAGGAAAACCTTTAGAAAATGATAAAATTTATTATTTAGTTACCTCAGATTATTTAGCAAATGGTGGCGATAATATGGCTTTTTTTAAAAAAGGAATATCTCGAATAGATTTAGATTATAAACTCAGAAATATATTAATTGATTATTTTAAAGAAGTTGATACTTTAAAAATTAATCATGATGTTAGAATTTTGAAAGAGAAATAAAAATAAATTTTTGATTAAAAAATAAACAAGTATGAAAAGAAGAGAATTTATTCAAAAAACTACAGCATCAACTGCACTAATTGCAACTGGATTATCATTAAGTAGTTTCAAAACTTCTGATGTAAAACATATTACTATTCTTCATACAAACGATGTTCATAGTTATATAGATCCTTTCCCAGCTGATCATCCTAAAAATCCAAATATGGGAGGTGTGGCAAGACGTGCAACACTGATAAGCGAAATTAGACAAGAAAATCCAAATGTACTTTTGTTAGATGCCGGTGATATATTTCAAGGAACTCCATATTTTAATTACTATGGTGGCGAACTTGAGTTTAAATTGATGAACATGATGCAATATGAAATTGTTACCATCGGAAATCACGATTTTGATAATGGCATTGAAGGACTATTAGCTCAAATGCCAATTGCAAAATTTGACTTTGTATCTAATTATGGCTTAAAAAATACGGTGCTGGATGGACATGTAAAACCATATAAAATTGTTTATAAAGATGGTATCAAAATTGGAGTTTTTGGTTTAGGGATTGAACTTGAGGGTTTAGTTGATAAGAAAAATTATAAAGAAACTGTTTACAATGATCCTATTGAATCTGCTACAGATATGGCTAGAATTCTAAAAAAAGATGAAAAATGTGATTTGGTTATATGTTTGTCCCACATTGGATTTAAATATAAAGACGACTCAAATAGAGTTTGTGATGTAATATTGGCAAAAAAAACAAGAGATATAGATTTAATTATTGGTGGGCACACACATACTTTTTTAGAAAAACCTATTATTGAAAAAAATCTTGACGGTAAAGAGGTGCTAATTAATCAGGTGGGTTGTTATGGAATTAATTTAGGCAGAATCGATTTCTATTTAACTAAAGATAAACAAATTATCTCAAAAGGAAAATCGATTATTGTTGTTTAATATTTTCAGAAAATACAACAAATTTATAAAAAGAATAAAAAGCTAAAATATTTAAAATCATTGCAATAGGTCTTAAAATAGTATTATTTGAATTTTGCAACGAATATTTT
Source organism: Flavobacterium sp. (assembly GCA_025351785.1). GTDB lineage: Bacteria > Bacteroidota > Bacteroidia > Flavobacteriales > Flavobacteriaceae > Flavobacterium. The sequence goes on along the minus strand of JANXVF010000162.1, from coordinate 37,013 downwards.
TCTACAAATATTATTAACTGCAATCCCATAAACAGTAAATAGCAAATTAATAAATATGAATTTTGCTGATTATCATTTTTTATATAATTAGATAAAGCTACGCCGCCAAAAATTGATATCATAAAATTATGAAAAATCAATAATAAAGTTGAATCTGATGGAGCATTTGACTCTAAATATAGATAAGTAAATATTCCTAAAAATAGCAAAGTTGCTGTAAAAAAAAGGAATAGATTTCGAACTTTTACCAATTTTAAGATAAGAACTAACATTAATAATCTTAAAACTGTAAAACTCATCACTCCGTAGAGTAACATTTTTGATGTATGTGGAATAAAAAATAAATTTGTAATAGCAGAACACAACAATATGGCGATAAATAATTTACTTTTTACACAGGATGACATCCAATATAGTAGCATTAAACTTAACGGGATTAAAGGTTTAGTTACATAAATAATAGGATTATATGAAAAAAATTCAGCAATAATTTCTGATATTGCTATCAGAAAAAATGAAATAAAAAAGCCTTTAAAATAAATATGTTTTAATTTTTGTAGCATAGATAAAACATCTTAATTAATTTAAAACTTAATGTTTAAGTATGAATTTTATTTGAAAGAATTAAAAATTTATAAAATGTGTATTGACCTAAAACAAAAAATAAATAGGTAAAAGGTTTCAAAATATTATAGTCTATAAAATAAAATTTAATTCCAATTGTAATTAAATTTATTGAAAAAAATAATGAACTCAACATGAGAAATTTTGAACTTATATCATTTTTTAGAATAAAATTACTAAGTGCAAACCCACCAAAGAGCGTCATTATTGAGCTATGAACAAGAGTCATATAAAATTCTCCTTTATTTAAACTCACAAATATAAGATTTATCAAACTTAAAAATAAAAAAAGAAAAGGTATACAACCCATTAAATAAGGAAGAACACTTTTAAAATTTAATGTTTTATATATTACTACTAAAAATAAAATTCTGCAAAAAACAAATAATATTGATGCGGTGTATAAAATTTTTGTATCGTGCAACCCAAAGAAAAAATAAATTAACCAGTTAAAAAATAATGCTGAAATATATACCCTAGAAATATTATTTGATTTTAGAAGGTACAACAAAACAAGTATTGGAATATGAAATATCTTAATAATTGAAATGATAGTTAAAAAATGATAGTACTCTGAAATCAATCCAAGAAGAGTAACTATGAAATATAAAAAATTTAAAAATTGAATTAATTTAATATTATTTGAAAATTGTTTTATGTAAATTTTATTTAACATCTATGAAATAATTTGTATGTTTTTTTTAGATAAAATTTCAAACTGTACAATGAAATAATACGAAGACATTTGAGCGCCAAAGTGAATTATATTTAAAATATCGATTTTATATTCAAAATTGTAAATCAAATAAAACAAATCAGAAATTAGGATTAAAGTTCCAAACATCATGATACATAAATTTGAGAATGTGATTTTATGAAACGCTTTGTACCCAATAACCATACTTTGCAAAAATAAAGATGATCCAAAAATGATGACTTGATTTTGTATATTAGAGTCATAAGTATTAAATAATTCAATTATTAAAATCCATAAATATCCTAGGATAAAACTTAAAAAAAGTAATCCACCAATGTTAAACAATTTGAATTTAAATTTTTCAATATTTTTTAAGCATAAAATTGAAACTAAAATATTACCAATAAAAAAAGGAGACATAATATATATTATCTCGTCATCAAAATCCATCAAAGCAATAGAATCTCCAATAAAATATAATATTAAAATAAAAATAAACAGATAATTTTTTTTTGTTGTAGAAACAAAATAATAAAAAAATAGCGCTGGTATTATAACTGGTTTAGCAAGCAACATGAGGGTTTGGTTGTGAATAACACAAGCCGTTACTGCCAAAAAACAGGACAAAAAATAAATAATTAATGCAATTTTACAGGCTTTCATTTATCATTTGATTAAATTCAAGTTCTGAGATAATCTTAATTCCTAACTGTGTTGCTTTTTCTAGCTTTGCAGGACCCATATTTTCACCTGCTACCAAATAATCTGTCTTGGCAGAAATAGAACTTCCAACTTTACCGCCATTATCTTCAATAGCTTTTTTCAAATCGTCACGTGAAAAGACTTGAAAAATCCCAGAAACTACAAAAGTTTTACCAGATAATTTATTGGTTGCGTTTGGATTATATTTTTCTATAATTTCAAATTGCACCCCAAAATTTCTCAATCGTTCAATTATAATTTTATTTTGCTGATTGTCAAAAAATTCAATTACACTTTGTGCAATGCGCTCGCCAATTTCATCAATTAAAATTAAATCTAACAATGTGGCTTTTGCTAAAGCATCAATATTTTTATAATGCTTGGCTAATTTTTTTGCTACAGTCTCACCAACATATCTTACTCCAAGTGCAAACAACACATTTTCAAATGGAATTTCTTTAGATTTTTGAATTCCATTTATCATATTTTCAGCACTTTTTTGCGCCATTCGATCTAATGGAATTATTTTTTCAACTGTTAATTCATATAAGTCTGAATAATCTTTTACTAATCCATTATTAAACAATAAAGTCACCGTTTCGCCACCCAAGCCTTCAATATCCATGGCTTTTCTAGAAATATAATGTTGAATTCTACCAATAATTTGTGGCGGACAACCATAAAAATTTGGGCAAAAATGATTGGCTTCCCCTTCTTTTCTTATTAATTCTGATTGACATTCTGGACATTTAGTAATATATCTGGTTGGTTGTAATTGATTTCCTCTCTCGGCAACACCAATTATTTTCGGAATAATTTCGCCTCCTTTTTCTACAAAAACCAAGTCTCCAACTCTAATATCTAATTTTTCAATTTGATCAGCATTGTGTAAGGAAGCACGTTTTACAATAGTTCCTGCCAACTGAACTGGTTGCAAATTGGCAACTGGAGTTATTGAACCAGTTCGCCCAACTTGATATGAAATAGAATTTAAAGTTGTTGTAACTTGTTCTGATTTAAACTTAAAGGCTATTGCCCAACGTGGCGATTTTGCAGTATATCCTAATTCATTTTGATGATTAAAATCGTTTACTTTAATTACAACTCCATCAGTTTCATAAGGTAAATTATGTCTATGAATATCCCAATAGTTTATAAATTCGAAAACTTCATCTAAATTTTTGGCTAACTTCGATTGATTTGGAACTTTAAAACCCCAATTTCTTGCAGTTTCTAATGCATCATATTGTGAACTAAATGGTAAATTATTTCCTGTAATAAAATATAATAAACAATCTAAGGGACGCTTTGCAACTTCGGAACTATCTTGCAATTTCAAACTTCCAGATGCTGTATTTCTTGGATTGGAATATGGTGTTTCACCAATTTCAATTAATTCTTGATTCATTTTTTCAAAACCTTCAATCGGAAGTACTATTTCTCCACGAATATCAAATTTATGAGGAAAATTTCCTTTCAATTGCAACGGAATTGATTTAATCGTTTTGATATTATTTGTAACATCGTCACCTTGAAAACCATCTCCACGAGTTATAGCTTTGACTAATTTTCCGTTTTCATAAGTTATTGAAATAGATGCACCGTCGTATTTTAATTCGCAAGTATATTGCATCGCAACGTTTCCTAAAACTTTTTGAATTTTAGTTTCCCAATCTATTAAATCATCTTTAGAATAGGAATTATCTAACGAATACATTCTGTTTTCGTGAACTATAGTTTGAAAATTCTTAGTTATAGTTCCTCCAACGCGTTGTGTAGGAGAATTTTCATCAAAAAATTCTGGATATTTTGCCTCTAAATCTTGAAGTTCTTTAAGTTTTTTATCAAATTCAAAATCAGAAATAGTGGCATCATCCAAAACATAGTAATTATGATTTTGCAAGTTTAATTCTTCTCGTAATGATTTAATTGTTTGCTGCATATCCATTTTTGATGCTAAATCCTGTTATTAAACTTCATCAAATATAAATATTAAAAAGAATTTTAAATCATCTTTGACGAAACAATATACAAAACATTACGGATTTACTATTCCATGGATTTGATTGTACAACTGACCATCGCTTAATATTGCTCCTTCATGTATCAATTTAAAAATTGATTCGTTTCTTTCATTTTCGTACTCTTTTTTCCCAATAATTATTTCTACATTATCTGTAAACATGTTATCACTAAGCCATTGAAGACCAACTTTATTTAAAAAATCTACATTTTTGTCTAAAGATTTTAAAATTATTGACCGCAATTGTAACTCTTGACAATGAAAAAGAAAGATATGATTTTTAGAAAAATGTTCTAAAAATTTAGCACCTTTTAAAACACCTTCCCAAATTAAATCTGAAAAAATATCTAATTCTTGCTCTGCAACTTTTGGATTATTAAGTTTAATTTCATCCCATTCTTTTTTGTCAATTGCTTGAGATGCTAAAAAAGTTGAAAATTCTTGATATAAAGCTTCTTGTTGTTCTTTTGTAAGTCTTTTATATTTCATGATTTTTGCCACTAAGACACTAAGTCACTAAATTATTTTTGTATAATTGTTCCACCAAACAAAACAAGGATATAAAGAATAAATATTAAATTTATTAAAACCTTTGAGCCTTTGCATCTTGGTGGCTAAATAAAAAAATCCCGACTTGCATCGGGATTCATAATAAAAAAATGAAATTTTAAACTTCTGCTAAAATTTCGTATGGTAATTCTACAACTACGTCTCTGTGTAATCTTACAGATGCTGTATATTTTCCTGTTCTTTTAATAATACCGCTAGTAATAAATTTTCTATCTATAGAATGACCAGCTTTATCTAATGCAGTTGCTATATCGCTGTTGGTTACTGACCCAAACAACTTTTCGCCTCCTGCTTTTGATGTTATTTTAATTTCAATTGCTTTAAGTTTTGTAGCTAAATCTTTTGCATCATTTACAACTTTAGCTTCTTTATGTGCTCTTTGTTTTAAATTTTCTGCTAAAACTTTCTTAGCTGACGAAGTTGCTAAATGTGCAAAACCTTGTGGTATTAGGAAATTTCTTCCGTAACCAGCTTTTACCGTTACTACATCATCTTTAAAGCCTACGTTTTGAACGTCTTGTTTTAATATAAGTTCCATGTTGTTGTCCTTGTTATAGAAGTTAGTCTCGTTATTATTTAACGAAACAACAACTCTAAATTAATTAATTATTTTAATAAATCGGCCACGTATGGCATTAAAGCTAAGTGTCTAGCTCTTTTTACAGCTACTGAAACTTTTCTTTGGTATTTTAAAGAAGTTCCTGTTAATCGACGTGGTAAAATTTTACCTTGTTCATTAACAAATTTCAATAAAAAATCTGCGTCTTTATAGTCTATGTATTTAATTCCAGACTTTTTGAAACGACAATATTTTTTAGTCTTATTTGTTTCAATGTTTAAAGGAGTTAAATATCTGATATCTCCATCTTTTTTTCCTGAAGCTGATTGTTGTAGTGTAGCCATAATAATTACGCTTTAGTTGCTTTAAATTTGTCTCTTCTTCTTTCTGCCCAAGAAATTGCATGTTTATCCAAACTAACAGTAAGGAAACGCATAACTCGTTCGTCTCTTCTAAATTCGGTTTCAAAAGCAATTAATGCTTCTGGCTCTACCTGAAATTCGAATAAATGGTAAAAACCACTTTTCTTGTTTTGGATTTCGTAAGCTAATTTTTTTAAGCCCCAATCCTCTTTTGATACCATTTTTGCTCCTTTAGCAGTAAGAAAATCTTCAAATTTGCTTACTGTTTCCTTTACCTGAACATCAGATAAAACGGGATTTAAAATGAAAACAGTTTCGTAATGATTCATATATATTATTTTAAAAAATGAAATTGAGTGCAAAAGTAATCAAATTATTAAAATAAACAAGTGAAAAGAAACTTTAATCGCCAAAATGCAAAAAAAGCCGATAAACATTAGGTTGATTAAAAAAATATTTTTACATTTGAATCACCAAATCTATAATAATACTAAATATGAAACTAAATTGTGTAGTTGTTGATGATAGTTCGCTACAGCGAATGGTCATTGCAAAGTTAGTAAATAATCATCCCAATTTACATTTAATTGGAGATTTTTCTAATGCAATTGAAGCGAAAAATTCGATGACAGTACATACTGTTGATTTAATTTTTCTAGATGTAGAAATGCCCGTAATCAGTGGTTTTGATTTTATTGACGGTTTAAAAATTAAGCCTCAAGTAATTTTCATTACTTCAAAAGCAGAATATGCTTTGAAAGCATTTGATTATGACGCTACAGATTACCTACAAAAACCAATTATATTGGAACGTTTTAACGCATCTGTTAAAAGAGCGTTAGATTTTCACATGATGAAACGTGAAAATCAGGAGGATGAAGGTGATCATATCTTCATTAAAAGCAATTTGAAAAAACTTAAAGTTTTTACAAACAAAATCAAATGGATTGAAGCTTATGGCGACTATGTAAAGGTTGTTACAGAGGAAGATACAAATCTGGTTTTATCTACTATGAAATCCTTTGAAAATGATTTATCTAAAGATAAATTTATAAGAGTGCATAAATCTTATATTATAAATATTGATAAAGTTGAGCGTTTCAATAGTAAGTTTGCTGAAATTGGTGTTACCAAAATTCCTTTGAGTAGAAATAAAAAAGAAGATTTAATAAAAGCACTAGCTATTGCATAAGTTTACTAATAAAAATCTACGTTTGCGACAACTTTAATCGCTCTATATTGCGAAATAACTTCAAAACTATTCAGTATTTTCTGGATAGTTTTTTTTGTGCTTATTAAACCTGAACTATGGGGAATTTTTACCATTATAGTTCTTATGTATTCATTTCTAATTCTGTTTATTACAGGTTCTTCTGGTCCTAGAACTGGCATTTGTAAATTTTGATGTAAAACTTGATACAACCACATTGACCCTTCTTTAAGTTTATCATAATCTTTATGTTTCAAAGTAATTTTGATTAATCTAAAATAAGGTGGATAATGATATATTTTTCGGTCATATAACTGCTCTTTATACATGCCTTCATAATCATTATTAGTAACTTGTTGTATAATTTTATGATTTACATTATAGGTTTGAATAATAACTTTTCCAAGCTTGTTTGAACGACCAGCACGACCCGAAACTTGAGTCATCATTTGAAAACTTCTTTCAAAAGCTCTAAAATCTGGATGATACAACATAGTATCCGCATTTAGAATTGCTACTAAAGTAACATTATCAAAATCTAATCCTTTGGCTAACATTTGTGTTCCTACTAAAATATCAATTTCTCGATTTTTAAAACTATCTATTAATTTTTCAAAACTATATTTACCTCTAGTTGTGTCTTGATCCATTCTCTTGATATTTTTTGTCGGAAATAATGAGGCTAACTCTAACTCAATTTGTTCAGTTCCAAATCCTTTGGTAGTAATAGCAGTACTCGAACAAGCATGACAATTTGTAGGTTTTGCAATCGCATAGCCACAATAATGACATCGCAACTGATTTTTAAATTTATGATACGTCAAACTCACATCACAATTTGTACATTGTGGCACATGACCGCAAGTTAAACATTCTAAAACTGGCGAAAATCCTCTTCTGTTTTGAAATAATATAATCTGCTCATTCAAATTTAAAGCTTCAGTTATAGATTCTATCAAAGTTTGGCTGAAATGTCCATTCATTTTTTTTCGAAAATAGCTTTCTTTCAAATCAACTAATTCGACTTTGGGCAATGGAGCTTTTCCAAATCGTTCAGAAATTCTGACCAACCCAAATTTACCTAATTGTGTATTATAAAATGTTTCAATACTTGGTGTAGCCGAGCCTAGCAGAACTTTTGCTTTTTGCAAATTTGCCAAAACAATTGCAACATCTCGAGCATGATATCTGGGTGCAGGATCTTGTTGTTTAAAAGTTTGTTCGTGCTCTTCATCAATAATAATTAATCCTAAATTATTAAATGGTAAAAAAACAGCCGACCTTGCTCCTACTACAATTTTTGCTTTATCTGAATTTTCTAAAACTTGATTCCAAACCTCTACTCGTTCATTATTAGAATATTTAGAATGAAAAACAGCAACTAGATTGCCAAAATGCATCGTCAATCTAGAAACTAATTGAGTTGTTAAAGCAATTTCGGGCAACAAATACAAAACTTGTTTGCCTAATTTGAGATAATCTTCAATAGTTTTTATATAAATTTCGGTTTTGCCAGATGAAGTGACACCATGCAAAAGACAAACTTCTTTGGTTTCAAAACTTTCTTTAATTTCCAAAAATGCTTTTTGTTGGGCGACGCTAAGCATTAAATTATTCTCAATTTTATTTTTTTCAAAATTTATACGATCTTCTTGAATCAAATATTCTTCAAAAATATTTTTATCAATCAAGGCTTTTAAAACAGACGACGTTGAATTTGCTTTTTCAATTAATAATTTTACGGGAACTGGTTTTTTATCTTGTGCTACAATCTGAAAATAATTAAGGAGCAAATCCTTTTGTTTGTTGGCTTTCATAATACTTAAAAGAGTCGGCCAACTTTCGGGTAAAACATAGTTTACGTGTAATTTAATATAACGAACTAGTTTTGGTTTATATTCGTCTTGCATTTCTTCTTGCAAAAAAAGTATATTTTTATTTAATAGTTTTTGAATAACTGGAAAAATATTTTTCTTGCTTAAAATAGAAATAATATCCTGAACTTTTAGATTATTTTGTTTTTGAAGTGCTTCATAAATTAAATATTCATCATCTGATAAATCATTTTTTTCAACCTCATTATTAGGTTTATATACAATTATAGTTTCGCTTTCTAATAAAAAAGCGGTAGGTAACGCGCCACGGAAAACTTCTCCAATAGAGCACATATAATAGGAAGAAATCCACTGCCAGTGTTGCAATTGAAATTCGTTTACAATTTGTTTATCATCTAGAATTTGATGAATTTCTTTTGGTTCATATAAAGTTGGCGGATCATGATGTTTAGTAAGCACTAAACCGGTATAAATTTTAGTTTTTCCAAAAGGAACAGCCACTCTCATTCCTAGCTTAATATAATTATATTCGGCTTCAGAAACCAAATATGTAAACGTTTTGGGTAGCGAAAGTGGTAAAATTACTTCAATAAAATTCATTAAAAATCAGGAATATTTGAATTTAAAAAAATTAAGATTTTACTCGATACCAATATTGAGTTCTTCCAAAGAGTGAAATCCCAATATAACCACGCACTTTAAGTTTATCTTTTTCGTCAAGGGTGATATAACATTTGTAAAGTTTACCATTTTTAGGATCTAAAACTTTTCCGCCGTTATATTCTGAGCCATCTTTTATCAAACCTTTTATAAAAGTTAACCCTAAAATGGGCTTATTTTTATCAACACCCGAGCATAAAGTGCATTTTTTATTGCGATTTTCGGCTTCTAGAATTTCGATAATTTTTCCATAAATTTTTTCTTCTTTTTCATAAATCTCTACGATTCCCTTTGGTTTTCCTGTTTCGTCATCTATGGTTTTCCATTTTCCGATAACCGATTGTGAAAAACATACTTGAACAAATAAAACTAGTGTTATAATAAATTTACTATTCAATTGGTTGTAGGTTTTTGATATCATTTTGAATAGCTGTTCGTTTAATTTTATTGATAGTTGCATTTAAATCGAATCCTAAAAGTAGCACTATAGAATTTATCCAAATGTAAAACATTACGATTAATAAAGTACCAATGGAGCCATAAAGTTCATTATATTTTGAAAACTTAACTACCCAAATTCCGAAGAAATAAGACGAAATAATAATTAAGATTGTTGTAAAAACTGAACCTATTGATATAAATGGAGTTTTATGATTTTGGCTAATACCGTATCGAAATAAAATAGAAGTTGTAATTAAAATCATTGCAATAACAAATGCATATCTTCCATATTCTATCAAATGAATTTTGTCTGAAAGAACATCTTGAATTTTTGTTTTTTGGATAAATACTTCAAAAATTACTATAGCGGCAACCGTAATAATCAAAATCAACGACAACAAAATTGACATTGCAAGTGCAACAACATATTGTCTAAAATATTTGCGTTTATGAATAACGTGTTGCGAACTTTCAAAGCCACCCAGAATAGCATTTACGCCATTTGCCATTAAAAAAATAGCCATAAAAAATCCAGTTGATATTAATCCCGTATGACTATTGTGAAGAATATCGTTTATGATTTTAAAAATAGCGTCATAGGTAGTTGGCGGAACACTTTGTTGCACAAAACTTAGAAAATCGTCTTGAAAACCTGCGATAGGAATAAACGGAATAAGATTTAAAATAAATAATGCAAATGGAAACAAAGCCATAAAAAAACTAAAAGCAATTGCTGTAGCACGATATGAAATGGCTCCATCAACAATTCCTACTATGTAATTTTCTATCAAATCATAAAGTGATAATCCTGCAAGCCAAGATAATTTTATTTTTTGAGTAGCTAAAACAAGTTGTTTAACAACTGGTATTTTTAGCAATTTAATTTCTATTTCTAAACTCATTTTTAATGCATTGCTTTTTTAGAATTGTGCTAACCAACAATTATAATACATGAAAATTTAGAAACAAATTTAAAACAAAAGTTGGATGCAAAATTTATCTTGTAAAAAATTTAAGAAAAGAAATTTTAAAAAAATATTCTTCTTTATTTATAATTACAATCAAATTGAATTTTAATTAATAAAAAAGGCTTTAGCCTAATAAATATATGTAACCACAAAGAAACATAGAAAACATATCCTTTAAAAGAGCTTCGCTTTATATAGAATTGATAGCTATGTGAAAAAAAATATTTCTAAAATTTTCTTATTCAGAAGTATAATCTATGGCTCTATGTGGTTTAAAAAATAAATATACATTTTAGACCAAAATCATAAAAAATTATTTTTCAATTTCGCGAAGCGTTTCCATTTTTTTGTGAGCTAAAAATCCTTTGATATCTTCAAAATGTTCTTTAACTCTTTTATTTCCAAATTCAAAAACTTTAGTTGCTAATCCGTCAAGAAAATCTCTATCGTGCGAAACTAAAATTAAAGTTCCATCAAAATCTCGTAAAGCATCTTTAATAATGTCTTTAGTTCGCATATCCAAATGGTTTGAAGGCTCATCGAGAATTAAAATATTTACTGGTTCTAATAACAATTTAATCATGGCGAGTCGTGTTTTTTCGCCACCCGAAAGAACTTTAACTTTTTTTGTAACATCGTCACCATGAAACATAAATGCACCTAAAATATCTTTTATTTTAGTTCGAACATCGCCAACAGCAATGTCATCGATAGTAGAAAATATAGTGCCATTTTCGTCTAACAGTGAGGCTTGATTTTGAGCAAAATAACCTATTTGAGCATTGTGTCCTATCTCGACACTACCGCCATTAATTTCGATTTCTTTCATAATGGCTTTTATCATTGTCGATTTTCCTTCGCCGTTTTTACCAACAAATGCAACTTTATCGCCACGTTCTATGACAATATTAGCATCTTTAAAAATTAAATGATTGCCATACGATTTATTCAAATCTTTTACAATTACAGGATAATTTCCTGATCGAACTGCAGGCGGAAATTTTAGTTTTAAGGCTGATGTATCAACCTCATCAACCTGAACAATAACTAGTTTTTCGAGCATTTTTACTCTTGATTGAACGGCATCTGTTTTTGAAAAAGTCCCTTTAAATCGATCAATAAAAGTTTGATTGTCTGCAATCATGCGTTGTTGCTCATCATATGCTTTTTGTTGATGCATTCGTCTGTCTTTTCGCAATTCGAGATAATGAGAATATTTAGCTTTATAATCATAAATTCTTCCCATAGTTACTTCTATCGTGCGGTTTGTGATATTATCTACAAAAGCTCTATCGTGCGAAATTACAACAACTGCCTTAGCAGAATTTATTAAAAAATCTTCTAACCACTGAATACTTTCAATATCCATATGATTAGTTGGCTCATCAAGAAGAATCAAATCTGGTTTTTGCAATAAAATTTTAGCTAGTTCAATCCTCATTCTCCAACCACCAGAAAACTCAGAGGTTTGACGAGTAAAATCTGATCTTTCAAAACCTAAACCGACTAGAATTTTTTCAATTTCGGCTTCATAATTGATTTCTTCAATTGCATAAAATTTCTCACTCAAGTCAGAAACTCTTTCGATTAGTTTCATGTAATCGTCACTTTCATAATCAGTTCTAACTGTTAATTGTTCATTAATATGATCAATTTCATTTTTCATTTTAAAAATTTCTCCAAAAGCTTTTGAAGTTTCTTCTATAACTGTAGTACCATCTGAAGTTAAAAGATGTTGAGGCAAATAGGCAATAATCGCATCTTTGGGTGCCGAAATATTTCCGGTAGAAGGCTTTGATTGACCTGCTATTATTTTTAAAAGAGTAGATTTTCCTGCACCATTTTTGCCCATCAATGCAATTTTGTCATTTTCGTTTATTGCAAAAGAAACATCGCTAAATAGGGTGGTTCCGCCAAAATTTACGGAAATATCGTTCACTGTAATCATTTTAAATTATAGCTTTTGTTGTTAAATTCTTTATTTTTTTGAAGTTGCAAATATAGATTAAATAGTTTTTTATACTTACGAGCAAAGTATTATTTAAAAAAAGTATTGTTTGTAAATTAATTTCAATAAAAAACCTCGAATTGCACTTCGAGGTTTTTTGAGGTTCAAATAGTAACTTTTTTGTGGGGCAAAAAAGGTGTTAACGTTTTAAAGCAAAATGTGCTTTAAATTCTTTAGATTCTCCATTCTTGATGTAAGTTATTGTAAACCAATAATCGTCTGAAATCATCAATTGATTATTATAACTTCCATCCCATCCTTGACCAGATGGTTTAATATTTTTTAATACTTTACCATATCTGTCAAAAATATAGATATTAGAAACTTCTTGATTGGCTAGGTCTACGATGTTCCAAGTATCGTTTATTCCGTCACCATTTGGTGTAAAATAATGAGGATAATTTATTACTATAGCATCGGTATTTGTAGTACCACAACCATTTTTATCTCTAACGGTGATTGTATGCATTCCTGAAACTACATTATTGAAAACTGGACTATCTTGAAAAGGCAAATTATCGAGTTGATATTCATAATCCCCACCTGTACCTGTTGCTTCAATTGTAACCGATTGATCTCCAGAAAAATCTTCGTTTATAGAATAAGCTACAATTGCTGGTTCAGAAGGACTAACTGTTACAAAAACTTCTGTTGAAGAACATTCTGTGAGATTATTTTTTACAATCAAACTATATGTTCCGGCTAAAATTGCTAAATAATTATTTGAAGTTCCTACCAGTTGACCTTGAGCATTAAACCATTGAAATGTATTAGAACTTAAAGGTAAACCACTTGTAATTAGATACGGATTTAAAATAGAACCGGTTTTGCTGTCTACACAAATAATACCATTTTTTACAGTAGGCTCAGGAAGCTTATTTACAATAATTGAAATTGATTTTATGTCATAACAGTTTGGAGCTAACGAATTACTGACTCTTGCAAATACTGTACTTGCAGTTGTGCTTGTTACTGAGTTTATATTAGAATTTGCATCATTAAAATTTTCAAAATAAGTAACACTAAATTCAGAACCAGTTTGAGTTCCTAAGATTGTAGAAGTTAACTGAACTAAGTAAAAATTTGTAATTCCGTCGTTTATTCCATCTACATCACAAAGGGTTGTTAAAGCAACAGGAACAGTATTTGCAAATGGTTTTGGTATTATTGTTACAACAAATGATGTTTCATCTGTGCAATTTGGATTATATCCTGAGTTACCAAATATATAAACAGTTTTTGAGTTTGAAATTAAACTTCCTGAAGGTAATAATCCTCCTGTTCCATTTGGTCCGTTATAATAATTTCCTACAGATAAAACTGGTAAAATATAATTATCGCAAGTTGTTACATTTGATAATTGATCAACATTATATAATGTTATTGAAAAACTTTTTTCATCATAACAATTTGGTATTGTTCCTGTTTCAGCATAAACATAAACAACTTGGTTCGTTGTAATTACAGTTCCAGAATTTAATTGTGTACCGCCTTTGTTAGGTTGTGTGTAATAATTACCAACTGTTAATTGCGGTAATGTATAACTTTCGCAGCTATAGACAGGAGCAATCGGAGCAATAACAGGAGATGGAATAATTGTTATTACAAATGAAGTTTGATTTGAACAATTAATCCTTCCTCCAGATTCTACATATATATAAACGGTTTGTGTTGTAGTTATTGATGTTCCAGCAGGAATCTCTACTCCGTTTCCATAGGGTCCGTCTGCTTGAGAGTAGTATTTATTATTTCCTGTTAAAGCTGGTAAAATATAACTATCACATTTCGAAATATTAGGAGATTGTTGTGCCGATATAGAAAAAATATTTAATTGGAAACTAGTTTCTGCCGAACATCCATTTTGCATAGCATAAATATAAACCAGTTGCGATGATGATAAAACGGTACCACCAGATAACATAGTTCCTGTTCCATTAGGACCAGTAAAATAATTACCGTTCATTAAATTAGTCAATGTGTATTGATCGCAAGTATCTATAAGTGACCGAGAATCGATTATTGGTCTTTGATTTATGGTTACCTGAAAAGGTAAATCGTTTGTACAACCATTGTTATCATTTATATAAATATAAACTGTTTGCGAAGTTGTTAAAACATCATTAGGCAACAACATAGTTCCAGTTCCTCCTGGTTGTGTATAATAATTTCCAGCATTCAGAGAAGGCAAAGTATAATTTTCACATCCTGTAGTTACAGCTGGTGGCGTTAAGAAAGGAAGTTTTATAGTTACTTGAAAATGATAATTATCAGTACAATTTGGTTGCGATTGACTTACGGCATAAACATAAATGGTTTGACTTGAAGTAATGTTTGTTCCTTCCGGAATTTGTGTTCCAGTTCCCATTGGCCCAGTAAAATAATTTCCTACTACTAATTGTGGTAAAGTGTACTGAACACATTCTGTTACATCTGTTGGAAAATTTAGACCTATAACAACTTGAAATTGAGAATCACTAACACAAGTTCCAACCGTTCCATGTATATAAATTGTTGAGCTACTGTTTATATTTGAACCTGCCGGAATTTGATTGCCAGTTCCATTAGGTCCATCAAAATAATTCCCAAATGATAACGGTTGTAAAACGAAAGTAGTACAATCAAATTGGTTTGAGTAGGTAATTACGGTTTGTGACTGAACAATTTGAATATCAAACGATAAATCGATAACACAAAATGGTGGCACAAGCGACTTAAAATAATAATAAACTGTTTGCGATGTTGTTAAAACAGTTCCATTAGGTATAATTGTACCGCCTCCATTTGGTGCAGTTCGGTATTCTCCAAATTGCATAAACGGCAAAGCATAACTATTACAATAAACTCCAGATGATAAAGAAAACTCAGATGGTTTTATAATTACAACTTTAAAATTTGACTCGTTAGGACAACTCGGAGTTGTATTTGTAGTATTGAATATATATATTGTTTGTGTCACCGAGATTACATCTCCAGCAAAAAGTGGCGTTCCGCTCCCATTCGAACCTGTAAAATAATTTCCATTATTGAGTGGTTGTAAAATATAATCTGTACAAGTAATAACATCATCGAGATTATCAACTAATGGCAAAGGAGATACAAACAATGCAACTGATGTAACACTATAACAGCCAGCATCGTCTATCAATCTTACTTTTGGGTATATTGTTGTACCAGCAGAGTTAAAGCTATTTGGCAAAGGATTTGTTCCTGCATTAGCATCAGCCATTGTTGGATAATAAGTCACATTATAGATGCCAATATTTTGACCGCCTAAGACCTGAGAATTTAATGAACTTAAATTAAAAGTTGCAATTCCTGAAACAACATCATTTGCGCAAACCGTATAAGTACTTGGTTGGTTTGCTACAGGCGAAGTTACTAAACTTAATTGAAATGATTTTACTAAATAGCAAGAGGTATTTGGATTATTAATTCTAACATATAATGTTTGATTTCCTGCACTCGAATATGTTGTAGGTATTTCATTTACATTATTATTTGCATCAATCAAAGATGTAAAATAAGATATAGAATAAGGTGGATTTATGCCTGCGTTTATATAATTTGAGTTTACAGACAAATCAAAAGTATAACTAGCTTGCCCTGTGTTGCATTTGTGCAAATCATGTGGATTTGCTGTTGTAAAATTTGAAAAATATTCAACAATAACAGAATCTGTAATAGTTTGACATGAAAATGCAATATTAGTATAAGTCAACTCATAATTTCCTGCTTGAGAAACTGTTAAAGTGGGTCCTGTTTGACCTGAAATAACCACTCCATCTTTTTTCCACACAAAAGTATATGTTGCTGGATCTAAACCCGAGTTCAAAACAGAAGTTTGTCCGCTACAAATAGCAGTATTATTAGCAACTAAAAGATCAGACCCAAGAACTTGTTGACCAATATTAAAACTATTTGAAGATAAAAAAATTGCAGAATCCGATTGATAATCACCTCTGTCAGCAATTACTAATTTAATTTTGTAAGGTACGTTTGGAGTTAAATTTGCCGAAGCATTTAAAACTTTGGTTTGTCCATTAAAATTAATTGCTGCGCTATTTGCGTTTGAACCACCATTGTAAGATCCAAAAAATTGTTGGTTTACAGAAGGACAATTAGAATTATATAAAAAATCACGAATTGTAACAACCGATATTGGATTGTTAGTTCCTGGTACAACAGCTAAATTTGTTGTAACTCCAGTATTTAAATTTGTAAGTAAAAAAGCAAAAGCATCTGAATATTGACATTGAAAATTCCCATATTCTTCTGATGCAAACAAAAAATTAAAATCAAAATGACTTGATAAAGGGACAAAATCAAACTGCAAAACTGTAGCATTTGCAGATGTCATTGTAATTCCCGACGAGGCTAATGTAGCTTCTAATGATGCATCTCCAGTCCATGCAGCATTTCCTGCAGATTGTAGAGTTGTATTTGGTCCTGGAGCTTTGTGAACATTTCCCGTACTCAAAATTACACCACTCTGCATTGGGAAATTTGGATTTGTATTTTGAAAATAACCAATTCCGTTTGTAGAACCAAAATTTGTCCCCGTACTCCAAGAAATATTAGTAGCATTTATACAAGGCGAATTAATCAACACATTATTAACTAATTGGGGAACAGTGTAAGTATTCGTATCTACAGTAACAGCTTGAGGAAAACAATTAACAAAACTTATAAAAAGTATGAATAGTAAAAGTTTTTTCATGAGAATAGATATTTTGTTTAACAATATTATAAATAAAAATCGATTAAATACAAATAAAATCGATTAAATACATTTTTTTATTTAATTACGATAAAATATCTTACAAGGTTTTTTATTTTTACAATTAAAATATCTAGCTTGACAACTTCAAATTAAAAGCCTATTAATTTTTAACAATAAAATATATCTTTGCCATCAAATAGAATTTAAATGTCACTCCAAAAAAATTTACAATCAACAGTTATAAAAGGCGCTCAAGAATTATTCAATATTTCTTTAGAAAATATAGAATTTCAAGCAACACGCAAGGAATTTGAAGGAGATATTACCATTGTTATTTTCCCTTTTTTAAAATTTATCAAAGAAAACCCAACTCTTATAGGCACTAAAATTGGAGATTACTTAAAAGAAAATAACTCAATTGTCAAAAAATTTAATGTAGTTGCAGGTTTTTTAAATATTGTGATATCAGATGATTATTATATCGATTCATTTTATAAAATTTTTGATAATGATACTTTTGGATTTTTACATGAAAATGTAAAAAATGACACCATTATGGTAGAATATTCATCGCCAAATACTAACAAACCATTACATCTAGGACATATTAGAAACAATTTGTTAGGATATTCGGTTGCAGAAATACTTAAAGCTTCTGGCAAAAAAGTATACAAAACTCAAATCATAAATGACAGAGGAATTCACATCTGTAAATCGATGTTGGCTTGGCAGAAATACGGTAACGGTGCAACTCCTGGAACTTCTGGATTAAAAGGTGATAAACTTGTGGGGAATTATTATGTTGCATTTGATAAAGAATATAAAGTTCAAATCCAAGCATTAATTTCTGTTGGAAAAACTGAAGATGAAGCAAAAAAGCTTGCTCCAATAATGCTAGAAGCACAACAAATGTTACTAGACTGGGAAGCAGGAAAACCAGAAATTATGGCACTTTGGAAAACGATGAATCAATGGGTTTACGACGGCTTTGATGAAACATATAAAAATTTAGGAGTCAATTTTGATTCAAAATATTTTGAAAGTAACACCTATTTATTAGGAAAAGATGTTGTACAATTTGGACTTGAAAAAGGAATATTTGAAAAAGATCCAGACGCTTCTGTTTGGATAGACTTGACCGACGATGGCTTAGACAGAAAAATTGTTTTACGTTCAGATGGTACAGCAGTTTATATGACTCAAGATATAGGTACTGCAATTCAGCGTGTTAAAGATTTTCCAGATGTGAGTGGGATGGTTTATACTGTAGGTAATGAGCAAGATTATCACTTTAAAGTATTATTTTTAATCTTAAAAAAACTAGGTTTTGAATGGGCAAAAAGCTTATATCATTTATCCTACGGAATGGTAGAATTGCCTTCTGGAAAAATGAAATCGCGAGAAGGAACCGTAGTTGATGCAGATGATTTAATACAAGAAATGACTGAAACTGCAAAAAAAATTGCATCAGAGTTAGGTAAACTTGAAGATTATTCGGCATCCGAAAAAGATAAACTTTATAAAATAATCGGTTTAGGTGCTTTAAAATACTATATTTTAAAAGTTGATCCTAAAAAACAAATTTTATTTAATCCCGAAGAGTCTGTCGATTTTGCTGGAAATACTGGACCATTTATTCAATATACTCATGCTAGAATACAATCTATCTTGCGCAAAGCAAATTTTGATTTTGCCACAAAAATCAAAATAGAAGAACTTCATCAAAAAGAAAAAGAATTAATTAAACAAATTGAACTTTTCCCGTACATTATTCAAAGTGCCGCAAATAATTATAGCCCAGCTTTAGTAGCAAATTATACCTACGATTTAGTAAAAGAATACAACTCATTTTATCAAACAGTTTCAATACTTGGAGAAGAAAATCATATCAAAAAAGTGTTTAGAGTACAGTTATCAAAAAAAGTTGCATTAACCATTAAACTAGCTTTTAGTTTACTTGGTATTGAAGTGCCTGACAGAATGTAAAATATAATTTTAAAGGCATGTTGTGTGCTATATTTACTATGGTAATTCTTGCTCTCATCTGTAACATTAACAAAGTCTAGTTAAGTTAAAGAAAAATTAAATTTAGTATTTAATATTTAGTGAGCTTAGGAAGTGTTTTGATGTATAAATTTTCAACTTTTGTTCTAGCCCAATCCGTTTTTCGCAGAAATGTTAAACTAGATTTTACAGAAGGGTTATCAGTAAAACATTTAATTTTTATTAATTCGCTAAGAGTATCAAATCCATAAAAATCTACTAAATCTTCAAGAATTTTTTGAAGTGTAATACCGTGAAGTAGATTATTTTTTTGGTGATTTTCCATTGTGCAAATTTAGAATATTTAAATTACATTTTCTTACATTTGCACTCCATGATAAAAACAGCAAATATTCTTAACAAAAAAGCAAAATTCGATTATGAAATTCTCGAGACATATTCGGCTGGAATCGTTTTAACAGGAACTGAAATCAAATCAATTCGCCTTGGCAAAGCTAATATTACAGAAAGCTTTTGTGAATTTAACGAAGATAACGAACTATTTGCCATCAATACATCAATAGAAGAATATGCTTTTGGAAATCAATTTAATCATAAAGCCCGAAGTGAGCGTAAACTTTTGCTGCATAGACGAGAATTAAAATCATTGGCAAGAAGTGTAGATACAAAAGGGTTAACAATAGTACCATTGCGTCTTTTTACAAACGAAAAAGGATTGGCAAAACTAGAAATAGGGTTGTGTCGTGGTAAAAAAACCTATGACAAACGAGAAAGTTTGAAAGATCAAGATACAAAACGCGATTTAGATAGAATAAAAAAAGAATTTAACTAAAAGTTATTCTCCTTCTGTAGGTTCGTCATGGGTCGCTTTTTTTCCCAGTTCACCATCGCCTAAAAATAAAATTTCAGATCCTTTTTTAAGCAAATATCCATTTGAAGATACTAATTGATAATCATTATAAACCCAAGGAGAATCTTTTGTTTTTCTGCTCAAAATAATCGATTCTTGACTTGGCAAAAAAACTTCGGCCTGATTTCCATCCTCACCAAAAAGTATAAAAGCACTTAAAGTTTCATCTTCGTTATCTTTATTATTTATAGGATTGAGTTGAATTCCTGTGTATGACGGGACACATTCTTTATTAACTTTTGACCAAATATATCCTGCAGAAGCTAAACATCCATTTTTATCTTTGTCAACATTGGCAATTGTTGAGTCTTTAGGTTGATTTGATTTTGCAATTATTTGTTGTTCTTCAAGGTTAGGTTTACATGAAAATAGTGTTATAAAAAGTACAAATAGCGCTATATTTTTATTCATATTTTTAAGTTTAAATATTAATACTCTTGTTTAGGAAACAAAAATGTATCTTCTGTTTTAAATGTAATTGATCCATCATCATTTACGAAATATTTTATAAAAACGTTTCCCCAGTAAGTTCCATCACTATAATCTGCAACTATCCATCGATGATTTAAAATTTTTAGTTTGTTGATTATAAATTTTTGATCTCCCAGTTTTTCTTGTCCCGTATATATATTCCCAGCAGGACTATCATTATAAGCAAGTAGTGCCTCACTAATTTTTGGCATCAAAGTTTTAATATCATATTTCTCGAAATAATCTTTTGCAAAATCATTATTTTCTAACGAAAAATAATTTGCATCTGATATTACATTTGTAAGAGAATCAGATAATTTTTTGTCAAAATCGGCAGTTTTTGTATATTTTTTTTGTTCAAAGTCTAATGCTTTACTGTAATACATGTAAGTAAAAACATTAAACAATCCTGCAAGAATAAAGAGATATAAAAATAATGATTTTTTCATTTTAATAAAAATTATATAGATATTTTTAAATTATCATAAGCTAAAAAAACATTTTCAGGTAATTTTTTTTGCACCTCCTCATGAAATCCTAAAACATGACTTATATGAGTAAAATATGTTTTTTCTGGTTGAACCAAAGTTACAAAATCTAAAGCTTCTTGCAAGTTAAAATGAGAATGATGTTTCTCATCTCTCAATGCATTAATAACCAATACTTTTAATTTTTTTAATTTATCTGTTTCCTCTTTTGTTATTGATTTCACATCTGTCAAATAAGCAAAATCATCAATCCTATAGCCAAAAACTTGAAGATTTCCATGCATTGCATTGATAGGAATTATTGTTTTTGAACCCAATAAAAAAGCTTCATTATTTGTTACTTCAACAGATTTTACCTCTGGAGCACCCGGATATTTATTTTCTGTTTCAAAAATATAGTCAAACCTTCTTTTCAGATTTTCTAAAACACGAATATGTCCATAAATTGAAATTTCCCCTTGATAAAAATTAAAAGGTCTAATATCATCTAAACCCGCAGTATGATCGGCATGCTCATGAGTAAAAATAATTCCATCTATTTTAGTACATCCAGAAGTAAGCATTTGTTGTCTAAAATCTGGACCACAATCTATAACAAAAGAATTTTGATTATCATAAATCCATACAGAAACCCGCAATCGCTTGTCTTTCATGTTATTACTTAAGCAAACTGGATGATTGCTTCCTATTACTGGGATTCCTTGAGAAGTTCCTGTACCTAAAAAATAAATTGTCATTGTAGCATGGTATTTGATATGAACAAATCTATATTATAAAGATAGCAAAAATTAAACAAAAATAGCAACATTTATCTTTTTATAAAAGCATCATTTTATTAACTTTGCAAGTATATAGTAATCTTATGGCAAATTCTGATTTAGATATAAAGTTGAAAGGCGACAAAGTAATTGAACAAATTCCTTCGACTAAAGATAAGGCGTTACGTATCAATTTGAACGAACATATTTATGGTACGTTTGCCGAAATTGGAGCTGGTCAAGAAACGGTTCGTCATTTTTTTAGATCTGGTGGCTCATCTGGAACAATTGCAAAAGCTATGTCGGCTTATGATAAAGATTTTAGCGATGCCATTTACGGAATAGAAGAAGATGGTCGATATGTAACAGAAAGTAGGTTAAAAAAAATGCTTTCGCACGAAGTAGAATTAATCGAAAAACGACTTGACAGAACAAAACATCCTAACAAAATGTTTTTTAGTTATGCAAATACAGTGGCAACAATTGATTTTGCTAAACAATTTAAAGGTCACGGTTGGGTTGGAATTAGATATCAAATTGAACCAGATGAAGATTATAATGAAATAGCAATTCACATCAGATTTAAAGAAACAGATGCAAGATTACAACAAGAAACACTGGGAATTTTAGGAGTAAATCTTATATATGGTGCTTACTATAAATATAATGATCCCAAAAAGTTACTTCGTTACCTGTATGACCATCTAGATAAAGATCAAATTGAAATAGATACTATCAACTTTTCAGGACCGCGATTTGCAAATGTAGATAACAGATTGATGAGTTTGCAACTTGTAAAAAACGGGATGACAGATGCTGTAATGTTTAGTCCTGATGGGCATAATATATTGCCCGCAGCTGTTTTGTACAAAAAAAATATATTGGCTTTAAGAGGAAGTTTCAGACCAGTTACTACCGTAAATATTGATATGTATGAAAAATCATTGAAAATGTTTCTTGAAGAAAATAAAGTAGAAAAAGACAACACTTTTGTAGTTTTTGAAATTACGTTATCAAATTTACGATCAGAAGGAGAAATTGACGAACGCGATTTTATGGATAGGGCAGAACTTTTATGTTCACTTGGGCAAACTGTTATGATATCAAATTTTCAAGAGTATTATAAAGTTGTCGAATATTTCTCAAACTATTCAAAAGCAAGAATGGGTCTTGTAATGGGAGTAAATAATTTGGTAGATATATTTGACGAAAAATATTATCGTCACTTAAGTGGTGGAATTCTTGAAGCTTTTGGAAAATTATTTTATCGAGATTTAAAAGTATATTTATATCCAATGCTGGGGGAAAATAGAGAAGTTATAAATTCTGAAAATTTAAAGGTTCATCCAAGAATGAAAGAATTGTATAAGTTTTTCAAATTTAATGGGAAAGTTGTGGATGTGACAGATTATGATGATAAAAACCTGGAGATATTTTCGAGAGAAGTATTGAAAATGATTACAAAAGGAATTCCAGGTTGGGAAAAAATGTTGCCAGAAGGAATAGCAGAACTCATAAAAGAACATCAACTTTTTGGTTATGATCCCAACAGAATTTTAGAAATAGTATAAAAACTTGTGTTTACTGAAATTTATTTTTAAAATCATTTTATAATGTACCTCAATAAAAAAACCACTTACAAATAAATTGTAAGTGGTTTTTGTATATTATAAAAACAATTATACTTTAAAACGTTTTCTATCAGTTTCGTTTAAATGTATTTTTCTTAAACGAATTGATTTTGGTGTAACCTCTACATATTCATCTTTTTGAATATATTCTAAAGCTTCTTCTAATGAAAATATAATTGGTGGAATAATTCTTGCTTTTTCATCATTTCCAGACGAACGCACGTTTGATTGTTTTTTCTCTTTGGTTACATTTACACACATATCATCACCACGAGAATTTTCTCCAATTACCTGACCTTCATAAATTTCTGCATTTGGTTCAACAAAAAACTTTCCACGATCTTGCAATTTATCAATCGAATAAGGAATAGCTTTACCTTTTTCCATAGAAATCAAAGAGCCTTTGTTACGTCCTGCAATATCACCTTTAAATGGTTCATAACCTATAAACCGGTGTGCCATAATAGCTTCGCCAGCTGTAGCAGTAAGTAGTTGATTACGCAAACCAATAATACCACGAGATGGAATATTAAATTTCACAATCATACGTTCACCTTTAGTTTCCATACTCAACATTTCGCCTTTGCGTAAAGTAACAAACTCTACTGCTCGTCCTGAAAGTGTTTCTGGTAAATCGATTGTTAATTCTTCAATAGGTTCACATTTTTTACCGTCAATTTCTTTAATAATTACTTGAGGCTGCCCAATTTGCATTTCATAACCTTCTCTTCGCATTGTTTCTATCAAAACTGATAAGTGCAATACACCACGGCCAAAAACCATAAATTTATCTGCAGAATCTGTTTCGCCAAGTTTCATGGCTAAGTTTTTCTCTAATTCTTTAGTTAAACGATCTCTAATATGTCTAGACGTTACAAATTTTCCTTCTTTTCCAAAAAATGGCGAATCGTTAATAGTAAACAACATACTCATAGTAGGCTCATCAATTGCGATAGTTTGCAATGCTTCTGGATTTTCGTAATCGGCAATTGTATCGCCAATTTCAAATCCTTCAACTCCTACTATTGCACAAATATCTCCAGCTATAACTTCGCTTACTTTTTTACGTCCAAGTCCTTCAAAAGTATGTAATTCTTTAATTCTTGATTTTACAATAACTCCTTCGCGTTTACATAATGATATTGGCATTCCTTCTTTTAAAACGCCTCTTTCCAACCGTCCAATAGCGATACGACCAGTAAACGAGGAGAAATCTAGTGAGGTTATTAACATTTGTGGTGTTCCTTCTGATACTTTTGGAGCAGGAACATTTTCAATGACCATATCTAGTAATGCCTCAACATTGTCGGTTATATTTTCCCAATGGTCAGACATCCAGTTGTTTTTTGCAGAACCATATACTGTTGGAAAATCTAGTTGCCACTCTTCTGCACCAAGCTCAAACATCAAATCGAAAACTTTTTCGTGCACTTCTTCAGGAGTACAATTTTCTTTGTCGACTTTGTTAATTACCACACAAGGTTTTAAACCTAAATCGATTGCCTTTTGCAACACAAATCGAGTTTGTGGCATAGGTCCTTCAAAAGCATCTACAAGTAAACAAACTCCGTCAGCCATATTTAAAACTCGTTCTACTTCGCCACCAAAATCTGCGTGACCCGGAGTGTCAATAATATTTATTTTAGTTCCTTTATATTGTACAGATACATTTTTAGATGTAATTGTAATTCCTCTTTCTCGTTCTAAATCATTGTTGTCTAGAATTAAATCTCCAGTATTTTCATTGTCTCTAAAAAGTTGACAATGGTACATAATTTTGTCTACCAAAGTAGTTTTACCGTGATCGACATGGGCAATAATTGCAATATTTCTAATAGATTCCATCTGTTATTTTTAATGGGTGCAAAGGTACACTTTATTTTTCTATATTTAATCATACAAAAGATAGTTTACGATTTAGTAACTTACATTCATTATGTTTACAATATTTGATATATTTTATTTTAAAAAAGATTGTTTTACCTATTATTTATTTATTTTTGAATAATGGAAATTAATTATAGAACTACACTAATTTATTTTTTCTTTGTATTAACTCTTACTATTATTAGTCAAGTAATTGTTTCATTTATTTTTACTAATGAAGTATCACTTTTATTTGTTTTTTTAGTAAGCCTCTTTGTGTCGTTAGGTTCTTTTATAATTTTTTTGCTCATTAAGAAAAATATTGGTAAAATTTCAAATAATAGAATTTCTGATTTGGAACAAAAATATTCTGATTTATCAAAAAAACATGAACTTTATGAAATTGCTTCAAAAGCAACAAATGATACAATTTGGGATTGGAATATTAAAACTAATGGATTTATCTGGAATGAAGGAATTGAATTTAGCTTTGGACATAAAAAAGAATCTATTGAAAATAATTTACAGTGGTGGTTTAATAAAATTCACCCCGAAGATAGTTTGAAAATATCAGTAAAATTGTATGAATCAGTAAATGAAAAACTCGAAAAATGGCAAGATGAATATCGATTTTTATGTGCAGATGCAACCTACAAATATGTAAGCAACAGAGGTTTTTTGATAAAAGATGAAACTGGAATTGTTGTAAGGATGATAGGCTCTATACAGGATGTTACAAAACAAAAACGAGAAGAACAAAGACTAAAACTTCTTGAAACAGTAATTACTCAAACCAAGGATTCTGTAATAATTACCGAAACTCAAGAAAAAGAAAAAGGGATTCCGAAAGTTGTCTATGTAAACCCAGCCTTTTATAACATGACTGGTTATAAACCTAAAGAAGTTATTG
This sequence comes from Flavobacterium sp., assembly GCA_025351785.1. Taxonomy (GTDB): domain Bacteria; phylum Bacteroidota; class Bacteroidia; order Flavobacteriales; family Flavobacteriaceae; genus Flavobacterium. The sequence goes on along the minus strand of JANXVF010000162.1, from coordinate 10,596 downwards.
GGAAATCACCTACCGTTTTTATAGGTAAAAACATTGTTAAAAATAATATCAAACAACTCGCTGATGCTTTAAAGAAAAAAGAAGAATTTACCTTTGAATCGTTAAATAATAAAAAAAACGGAGATGAATATTGGGTAAATTTTAGTATGATACCTATAACTAATAATGATAATTTACATTCTCATTGGATTTCAATACAAAGAGACATATCGATAGAGAAACATCGTGAAAAAGAGAGAGAACAATTAATTGCAGAACTTACTCAAAATAACAAAGATTTAAAACAATTTTCATACATAACTTCGCACAATTTAAGAGCACCGTTGTCAAATCTAACAGGATTATTAAATTTGATAAATGATATTCCGATTGAAAATGAGGAACTAAAAGAAATAATATCAGGTTTCTCAAAATCAACAGCTCTTTTAAATGAAACCATAAACGATTTAGTAAAAGTTGTTATAATAAAAGATAGTTTATCAATTCAAAAGGAAGATTTAGAAATTAAAGAAATTTTTGAAAATGTATTTAATCAACTTAGCTTTTTAATTAGTATTAAAAAACCATTAATTAAAATGGATTTTGATAAAGCACCTATAGTTAATGTAAACAAATCTTATTTTGAGAGTATTTTGCTAAATTTAATGACCAATTCGTTAAAATATAAAGATGATATTAGACAATTAAAAATCATAATTTCTTCAAAAAAAGTGGGCAATACAATACTTGTAACTTTTAAAGACAACGGAATTGGAATCGATATGAAACTAAATAAAGATAAAATCTTTGGTTTGTATCAAAGATTTCATGATTATCCTGATAGTAAAGGTCTTGGTTTATATTTAGTTAAATCGCAAGTTGAATCGATGGGTGGGAAAATTTCGGTAAATAGCGAAGTAGGAGTTGGTACAACATTTGAAATTACTTTAAAAACAAATACTAATGCTTAATAAAATTTTATTTATCGATGATGATCCTATAACACTTATGTTATTTAGAAAAGTAGTTGAGAAAGCTAGTTTTGCAAGTAAAATTGATGTTGCAAAAAATGGAACTGAAGCCGTAAACTATTTTAAAGAGCTATCTGAAAATGAAAAAATAATAAATCTTCCAGAATTAATTTTTTTAGATTTAAACATGCCTGTTATGGGAGGCTGGGAATTTTTGGATAGATTTTCATCATATGAATTTGTACAAAAATTTTCATCAATAAAAGTTATAGTTTTGTCATCTACAATTGATCCTTATGATATAGACAAATCCAAAACTTATCCAATGGTTTTAGATTTTCTATCAAAACCAATTACGGTAGAAATATTAAACTACATATCAACTATTATATAAAAAAAACGCTCAAATTACTTTGAGCGTTTAAATAATTTTTATATGTTGTTACATATTTGTAACATGCTTTGTTAGCTTTGATTTTAAATTTGAAGCCTTATTATCATGAATAACATTTTTCTTTGCTAATTTGTCAATCATAGAAATTACACTTGAAAGTTTTGCAGTAGCATCATTTTTATCAGTAGCTAATCGTAACGCTTTAATAGCATTACGTGTAGTTTTGTGTTGATATCTGTTTAAAACTCTACGTTTCTCGTTACTTCTAATTCTTTTTAAAGCTGACTTATGATTTGCCATTTTGTTGTATTTTTTTTAAATAAAATAATTTGTAGCCCGTAGGGGAATCGAACCCCTCTTACCAGGATGAAAACCTGGCGTCCTAACCGATAGACGAACGGGCCAAACTTCTTTAACGCGGATGCAAAAATACAACTATTTTTTATTCACACAATAGTAGAATGTATTTTTTTTGATTTTTTTTAGTATGCCTTTGCAAACAATACTCTACCAGCAGAATCTGCACCTGTCAAAACACATTTGCCATTTTCTTTAAGTCTATCTAGAGGAATACATCTTATAGTTGCTTTAGTTAAATCTTTTATTTTTTCTTCTGTTTGAGCAGTTCCATCCCAATGTGCAGCAATAAATCCACCTTTACTTTCTAAAATAAATTTAAACTCATCGAAAGAATTGACTTCTGTGATGTGATTTTGTCTATAATTTAATGCTTTTTGGAATAAATCGATTTGAATAGTTTTTAACAAATCATTTACATAAATAATTATTCCGTCTTTAGTAACCACTTCTTTTGTTAAGTTATCACGACGGGCAACCTCAAAAGTTTTATTTTCTAAATCTTTAGGTCCCACAGCAATTCGTATTGGAACTCCTTTCAACTCCCATTCTGCAAACTTGAACCCTGGTTTTTGAGTTGTTCTTTTATCATATTTTACAGAAATACCAAGCTTTTTAAGATTTGATTCTAATTCTAGTGCAACTTCTGAAATTTTTATAAATTCTTCATCAGTTTTAAAAATAGGTACTATAACTACTTGAATAGGTGCCAAATTTGGAGGTAAAACCAATCCGTTATCATCTGAATGAGTCATTACTAAAGCTCCCATTAATCGTGTTGAAACTCCCCATGAAGTACCCCAAACATAATCTTGTTTACCATCTTGATTTGCAAATTTTACATCAAAAGCTTTTGCAAAATTTTGCCCCAAAAAATGTGATGTACCTGCTTGAAGTGCTTTTCCATCTTGCATTAAAGCTTCTATACAATACGTCTCTTCGGCTCCTGCAAAACGCTCAGTTTCTGTTTTTATTCCTTTTATTACAGGAATTGCCATAAAGTTTTCGGCAAAATCAGCATAAACATGCATCATTTTTTCTGATTCTTCTATTGCTTCCGCTTTTGTTGCATGGGCTGTATGTCCTTCTTGCCATAAAAACTCAGCAGTTCTAAGAAACAAACGCGTTCTCATTTCCCATCTTACAACATTTGCCCATTGATTTATAAGTAATGGTAAATCGCGATAAGATTGCACCCAACCTTTATATGTTGACCAAATAATGGCTTCGCTAGTGGGACGAACAATTAATTCCTCTTCCAATTTTGCATTAGGATCAACCATTAATTTCCCTGGTTTATCAGGATCATTTTTTAATCTATAATGAGTAACTATAGCACATTCTTTTGCAAAACCCTCAGCATTTTTTTCTTCGGCTTCAAACATACTTTTAGGAACAAATAGAGGAAAATAGGCGTTACTGTGTCCCGTTTCTTTAAACATTCTATCGAGTTCTGCTTGCATTTTTTCCCAGATTGCATAACCGTAAGGTTTTATAACCATACAGCCTCTAACGCCAGAGTTTTCTGCCAAATCGGCTTTGACTACCAATTCATTATACCACTTGGAATAATCCTCTTCTCGTTTTGTTAAGTTCTTGCTCATAATGAATAGTTTGGCATAAAAATTGTTTAACTAAATTTAACTAAATAGTTCGGCAAAACTAACTATTTTTGTATAGTCCAACAATTAAAAATGCTACATATATGAAAACTTATTATTATTTCTCGCAAAAAAATTCCATTTATGCTTTAATTGGAATTTTGTCACTGTTAGTGACATCATGTGGATCGTATCAAAATTCCTCTTATTATGATAATGATGGAGTTTATGGTGGTAATTCATCAAATGGAAAAAGTTCTGGACGAACTGATAATGCTCCTAATAAATACAAGGAATATTTTAGTTCCTTAAATGAAAAAAATCAAAATGAAGTATTTACTGATGTTGATAGTTATTCTTCAAAAAATTACGACACCATAAATAAAAATACGGCTCAAACTCAAAACTCAAATCAAGGTCAAAGCCAAGATTATAATTCTAGTAATTATTCTAGTTGGGGATCAAACGGAAATGGAACTGTTTCTGTAAATGTGTACTCAAATAATTGGGGATACAATAACTGGAACAACTATTGGTACGGAAATTATTGGGGATATAACAATTGGTACGGTAATTATTGGTCATACAACAGCTGGTATTCTCCATACTTTTATGGTAGCTATGGTTACTACAATCCTTATTTTGGATATTACAATCCCTATTATGGTTATGGTTATAATGCTGGATATTATGGCTACAATAATGGATACTATGGATATTATGGAAACCAATATGCTCACTCACACGGAAGAAGAAATACTAATGGTTTAATTGGAAATTCTGACGGAATTTATGCATCAAGAAACTCGAGTGCTGGAAACCGAAGTTACTCAAATGTAAATTCTCCTAGATCGTATACAAATTCAAATTCTCCGAGAAGTTTTTCTAACTCAAATTCTTCGCCAAGAAACAACGGATCTTATTCGCCAAGAAGCTATAACGATGCTTCACCAAGAAATTATAACAACAATACCTCTCCAAGAAGTTATACTCCGCAAGCTTCATCACCAAGAAGTTACAGCGATCCTTCACCAAGAAGTTACACACCAAGTTCAAACTCTTCGCCAAGAAGTTATACTCCCAGTCCTTCATATTCTTCGCCAAGAAGTTATTCATCACCAAGTTATGGTGGCGGAGGTGGTGGCGGAAGCTACGGAGGTGGCGGAGGTGGCGGTCGTTCTGGTGGCGGTGGCGGTGGCGGTAGACGCTAATTTTATTAATTAAATTATTTAAAAAAATATGAAAAAGATATTCGCATGTGCAATGGTATGTTTTGCTATAACTACCATTCAGGCACAAGACATAAATGATGCACTCCGATACTCTCAAACAAATTTAAGTGGAACTGCAAGGTTTACAGCTATGAGTGGAGCATTTGGCGCTTTAGGTGGAGATTTCTCTGCTATAAATGTTAATCCAGCTGGATCCGTAATTTTTGCAAATAACCAAGTTGGAGTTTCGTTTACAAATTATCATACCAGCAATGATTCTGATTATTTTGGAACAAAAAATAATACTAAAAATAATAATTTAACAATAAACCAAGCAGGGGGAGTTTTTGTGTTTAATAATGATGACAAGAATAGTGATTTCAAAAAGTTTGCGATTTCTTTAAATTATGAAAACACACGAAATTTAGATAATAAATTGTATTTTTCGGGAACAAATCCTACAAATTCAATTGACAGCTATTTTTTAAGTTATGCAAATGGGATTCCTTTAGGAAACATAACTAATTACAATTTTGCTGATTTATATTATAACGAACAACAAGCTTATTTAGGTTACAATGCCTATATAATAGATCCTAATACAAATTCTAACACAGAAACAGCATACTTTACAAATGTTTCAAACTTAAATAATTATTACCAACAAAATAGTATAAGAAGTACAGGATATAACGGAAAGTTGAATTTTAATTTTTCTACACAATTTAAAGATAAATTGTCATTTGGTATCAATTTGAACTCCCATTTTGTCGATTACAGACAATCGTCTAGCTTTTTTGAATCAAATACAAATCCGAAATATGCAACAGGAACAACAGTAGATAAAATTAGATTTAACAACGATCTTTATACCTACGGAAATGGCTTTTCTTTTCAACTAGGCACAATTTTTAAACCTGTAAAAGAGGTAAGATTTGGTTTAGCTTATGAATCACCTACTTGGTATCGATTAAATGATGAATTATCACAAAATGTTTCAACTTCAGGATATGGACTTAATGCAACACAAGACAATACAATAGCTGGATCACAAACTGTAAACCCAAATATAACAACTATTTTTGAACCCTATAAATTACAAACGTCGGGGAAATATACTGCTAGTTTTGCATATATATTTGGTAAAAAAGGCTTGATAAGTATCGATTATGCTTTAAAAGATTATAGCAATACACAATATAAACCAAATAAAGATTTTACAAATACTAATAAGTATATGTCAGATGTTTTAACAACTTCTAGCGAGGTTCGTCTAGGTGCCGAATATAAAATTAAACTTTTAAGTCTGCGTGGCGGTTATAGATATGAGCAAAGTCCTTACAGAAACACTCAAACCATGGGCGATTTAACAGGATTTTCAGGAGGTTTGGGTTATAATTTTGGATCTACAAAACTCGATTTATCCTATGCTTATGCAAAACGAGATTACAAACAACAATTGTTTACTCAGGGTTTAGTTGATACTAGCAAAATAAAATCTACAAACAATAACATCACATTAACCTTGTTGTTTGAATTATAAAATCATTAAACCTAAAAAATCAAAATCCATTTACTGTTGTAAGTGGATTTTTATTTAAAAGTGATTTAAAAAACGTAATTTTGCACACGAAAAATTTATCAATGAGAACAAAATCTTTAAAGAAGAATAAAATCAACGTTATCACTCTTGGGTGTTCAAAAAACATTTATGACAGCGAAGTTTTGATGGGACAACTTCGAGCGAGTGGCAAAGATGTTGTACATGAAGAAGAAGGCAATATAGTTGTAATAAACACCTGCGGATTTATTGATAATGCAAAGGCAGAATCAATAAATACAATTTTAGAATATGCTGATAAAAAACAAAGAGGCATTGTAGATAAAGTCTTCGTTACCGGATGTTTGTCAGAACGATACCGTCCCGATTTAGAGAAAGAAATTCCAAATGTAGATCAATATTTTGGCACAACAGAATTACCTGCATTGCTTAAAGCACTTGGTGCAGATTACAAACATGAATTGCTTGGCGAACGACTTACAACTACTCCAAAAAATTATGCTTATCTTAAAATTGCTGAAGGATGCGATAGACCCTGCAGTTTTTGTGCCATCCCTCTAATGAGAGGAAAACACGTTTCGCAAACTATTGAAAAATTAGTAAAAGAAGCAACCGGATTGGCTAAAAATGGAGTTAAAGAACTGATTTTAATTGCTCAAGATTTAACTTATTATGGATTAGATATCTACAAAAAACGAAATCTCGGTGAACTTTTAGAAAATCTTGTCAAAGTTGAAGGCATCCAATGGATTCGTCTGCATTATGCATTTCCAACAGGTTTTCCTATGGATGTACTTGAAATTATGAATCGCGAGCCTAAAATTTGTAATTATTTAGATATTCCGCTTCAACATATTTCAGATTCTATTTTGAAATCTATGAGAAGAGGCACAACTCGTGAGAAAACTACAAAATTATTAAAACAATTTAGAGAAGCTGTTCCAGGAATGGCAATTAGAACCACTTTAATTGTGGGTTATCCTGGCGAAACGCAACAAGATTTTGAAATATTAAAAGATTTTGTTCAAGAAATGAAATTTGATCGTATGGGATGTTTCGCATATTCTCACGAAGAAAATACTCATGCCTATTTACTAGAAGATGATGTGCCAGACGAAGTAAAAAAAGCCAGAGCCGAAGAAATTATGGAACTGCAATCTCAAATTTCTTGGGATTTGAATCAAGAAAAAATAGGTCAAACTTTTAAATGCATAATCGACCGTAAAGAAGGGAATCATTTTGTAGGCAGAACAGAATTTGATAGCCCAGATGTAGATAACGAAGTGCTTATTGATGCCACAAAATTTTATGTAAAAACAGGAGAATTTACATATATAAAGATAACTGATGCAACAGAATTTGACTTGTATGGTGAACCTACTTTACAAATTATTTAATATATTTGAAATAAAATAGACATCATGAAAACTATTAAAAATTTTATATTTATCATATTACTCTTCTTGACTAGTAACCTTATATTTTCTCAATATGGAAATGGGTACGGAAATAATGGTTACGGAAACGGAGGTTATAGCAACAACCGTATGAATAGTATGAATGCAGGACCACAAGGAAACAGAGGTTTTGGAACAGAAACTAGCAAACCAAAAGATCCTCAAGTAGATATTGACAAAACGGTCGAAAAATTAAAAACTGACTTAAAACTAGACGAACTTCAAGTATTTGCCATCAAAAAAGTAATAACAGAAAGTAGCACATCTCAAATTTCTATTTTAAAAAAAGAAGTTTCACAAGATGAGAAAGTAACCGAAGTTTTAGCACTAGCTGATAAAACAGATAGTTCAATAAATTCCTATTTAAGTAAAGATCAAAAGGAAAAGTATAAAGTTTTTATTGAAGAACGAAAAATCAGAATGGAAAAGTTTAAAGAAAGTAACGGTAGAAGATAACTTAAATATTTCTATTTCAATCTTTCAAAATTCTATTAATTTGAATAAATCGAGAGGCATAATATGAATCTTTTGTAGATGAAATTATTACACCAGCTTGAATCGATGAATGGATAAATTTAATCTCGTCATCAAGTACTTCTGTAACCATTCCCACATGATTTACATGACCTCGACCATGAGTTGCAAAAAATATTAAATCACCTTTTTGAACTTGAGATTTCGCAATCCTAATACCAAAATTTGACATTTCATGAGATGATCTTGGCAACGTTAAATCAATATTTTTAAAAGTGCTATACATTAAACCCGAACAATCAAAACCAGCACTTGTTGTACCACCACTTCTGTAATGAACTCCTAAGTTTTCTGAAGCTTTAGAAATCAAAAAGTCAGCTTTTGAAAGATTTTCGCGCGACAAAGGTTTTACATTTACTACTTGAGTTGAATCATTTTGTGAATTTACAATCGGTCGATCAACATCGTTAAATGATTTTTTTATAATCAAATCAAATCCAACGGGTAATTCAGAAACTATAGAGGGATTTAGCAACTTAAGTTCTGTTACCGAAACTTTAAACTTTCGTGAAATTTTAAATAATGTTTCTTTGGCTTCCACTTTATGGATAATTATGCCACTATTTTCGGGAATTTTAGCTTCAACTTGTTTAAAAACTTGTGCAGATTGCTCGTTATTTTGCTTAGAATTTTCATATTTATTTGATGGTAATTTTAGCTTAACTCCTACTTTTAAATTCCCAGTTTTCAATTCAGGATTCAGTTCACAAATAGTTTCCATCGTAACACTATAATTTTTTGAAAGACTATATAAAGTTTCTTTTTTAAGTACTGTATGTATTTCAAAACCTTCACTTATTACAGTCGATGTTTCTTTATTTTCTATATTTTTCTTTATTTCAATTTTTGATAATTGTTCTTTTTTAGCTTTAATTTGTTTTACTTCATTTTTTGATTCTACTTCTTTTTTGTTGTTTTTATCTTTTGCTTTATTGCTTTTATTTGGTATTTGAACAATTGTTTTTAAAGCCAAAATTTTACCTTTTAGTTTAGGGTTGGCTTCAAAAATTTCTGCTTCTGTAGTATTGTATTTTTTTGCAATTGAATATATCGATTCTCCACTAGTAACGGGATGCTTGATGACTTTTTGAGCAAAAGTGTTAGTAGTTGTTAGTAGAAAAATAAGAATAATAAGTTGTAAAAATTTCATTTCAATAGATGTTGGCAAGAACGAATTGTGTTTATTATAAAGTCGCAATATAGGGAAATCTAAAGGTTATGTTTTTGATTTTAACTTTATTTTAAAGACTGCTTATTTAGTAAAATGAGAGGGACTTTATTAAAAATCTTAAATAATTTGGTCTTACAAAACCAAAAGTCCAGATTCTCGCAAAGTGTTTATAGGTTTTGAGTACCAAAACAATTCAAAATCGTCAAAGTGAATTTCAAAATCTTTTTTGAGTGCTTCAAAAGTTAATTTACTATCATTAAATACAGAAATTGTTTCTAAAATATTTATCAACCATTGCGCTTTGTCTTTATCTAATATAATTTCAAAAGATGTTGTTTTATCATGAAAAGTTAATTTCATCAGTTGCCATGAATTTCCTTTTTTAGATTTGGTAAAAGTTTCTGAAATTGGCTTTCCTCCTATCCAAACAATTTTGGAAGAAGGTTTTATATTAAAATCTATTTCTTTTTCCAAACAAGAAACAATATAATCTGATGGAATTTTGGTATTTGGAATTTTAAAATCAAACCAATCTTGTAAATCATAATCAAAACAAATTCCGTGCATATAATTGAACAACGATTTTTTTAATCCGAAGCTAAACTTGTCATGATTGATTCCGGTTTTATCTTTAAAATTAATATCGTTATTGGCAAAAGTAATTTCATTTTGCTCAGGAATTACTCCAAATTCCTCAGGAAACATTCCTACTGGTGAGTGTGCCGTCATGGCAAATTGATGCCAAAAACCGCTTTCCAAAATTCCTAATTCAAATAATTGACGCACCATTTCTAAACTATCTACTGTTTCTTGGACAGTTTGTGTTGGATAACCATACATTAAATAAGCATGAACCATAATGCCAGATTCGGTGAAATTTCTGGTTACTTGTGCTACTTGGGCAACGGTTACGCCTTTTTTTATTAATTCCAAAAGTCGGTCAGACGCTACTTCCAAACCACCAGAAACCGCAATACAACCCGATGCTTTGAGTAAAACACATAAATCAGATGTAAAACTTTTTTCAAATCTAATATTTGTCCACCAACTTACTACTAGTTTTCGTTTGATAATTTCTAAAGCCACTTCGCGCATCAATGCTGGTGGTGCAGCTTCATCAACAAAATGAAATCCATTTTCGCCAGTTTGCGCAATTAATTCCTCCATTCTATTGACTAGAATTTTGGCTGAAATTGGTTCATAAAGTTTAATATAATCTAATGAAATATCACAAAACGTACATTTTCCCCAATAACAACCGTGCGCCATAGTGAGTTTATTCCATCTACCATCGCTCCACAAACTGTGCATTGGATTGGCAATTTCTATTACTGAAATATATTTATCTAATAATAAATCA
>JANXVF010000132.1 GCA_025351785.1 Flavobacterium sp. | reverse complement strand
CAAAATACTTTTGGGCTACTTTAAGATTTGTAATTGCTATGTTTTTTATCTTTATAGCTCTTTATTCTTTTTACTATTTCCCTTTTGCAGTAAATTATTTTATTGGCATAGTTTGTTTAATAATCACCGCAACATTGATATACATTTCCCGAAAAGAAATTCAAAATAAAACTCCTTTTTTGCAACTTAAAATTTTTGTTGGTATTATTTCCATTTTATTCGGAATAATTGTTTGCTACTACGGTTTTAAAGCCTTGATTCACGCTGTTTTAATAGGCTTAATTTCTGTTTTATTGTCAGTTTTATTAATTTTATATGGATTTTTTGAAATAAAAACCGCTAAATAAAAACCAGCGCACAACAGCGGTTTCTCGCAATTGCGAATTTTATGATAAATTCACGTTTACTTTTCGCAAAAATTTTATCTTTAACATAAAATAATCAGTTCCGAAATTTGTAACTTCGTTAATCCGCGGGACGAACTGCACGCAAGACAGCCCAGATACTGCGCATCTGAGATTTTGTTTTATTCTCTTTGTGGGTTTTCTTTGTGGGCACAGATTTGCAAATCTTAGCTATCGGTTGTAAAATATAACCGAGCAATCAGGGATATATCCGAGCCATCTGGAAGCTAGACTATTTTATTCCATAGTTCATAGGAAGCATAGCACCCACTTTTTGTGATGCAATATATCCTGTGAAGATTATATTTTCAATATTTGAATTGTTTCCAAATTTATCAACATAGAAAGTTTCGGTTTCAAATATAATTTTTGACTGTTGCTTTCTATTGAAAAGTAAATTAAATTCCGCCACAAATTTATTTAGTGATAATTCTTTTTTTTGTTTTGTTACTTGAACTCTTTTAGCATCGTTTGTATTGGTTATAGTAAAATAATCATTGGGATTATCTTGATAACTTCCTTTAAACAGAAGAAAATTTTCTTTATTCCAAATATTGGCAACTAGGTTTCTAAAAAAATGTAATTGGGAACCTTGATAACATTTGTCTCGTTGTTTGACGATTTTAGCATTAGAATTTGTTTCTTCAAATCGTGTTAATCCTGCATAATAGCTTTTTACTACGTCACTAGAACTACAGCTCAACTTATAAAAGTTAACATCAAAATTTACTATTTCATAGGTTATTTTATAACCTAATAATGGGTTATTAATTATTAATGGCTTATCAGAATATGCTTTAATAATAAATGTATTTTCATCATAATCAAAATAAATATCATCTTCGTTTTCGATTATAGCTTTTTTTCCAGTTATTGTTGTTCCTAAAAATTGTTCTCTAAAAAGTTGTAGTTTTTGCTTTCTAGTAAATCTATCTTTTTTTATTACTACCTCGTTTAATGTATTGCTGGCCTCTTTTAAAACAATTTTTAGAACTTTATCACTATCAAATGATTTGATGAATTCTGTTTGATAACCAATAAAACTTACCGCCAAAATACTATTTAATTTGGAACCGTAATTAAGTGTAAAATTCCCGTTTTCATCAGCAATTGTAGCAATTGTTGTTCCGTCAAAATAGATATTTGAACCCGGTAATGGTTGGTTATTTTGATCTACAACTATTCCTTTAACAATTTGAGAAAATGAAATAGAAGTAATAAAAAGTAACAAAAGCAATAAAATTTTATTCATTTTTAACAATTTACAGAATATCGAGGCTTCCTTTTCCTTCTCTAATAACTTGTGGCTCATAACCCGATAAATCGATAATTGTAGACGGAGTATTATCGCCATAACCTCCATCGATAACAATATCTACAAGGTTTTGCCACTTCTCAAAAATCAATTCGGGATCGGTAGAATATTCTAAAACTTCGTCATCATCATGAATAGATGTTGAAACAATAGGATTGCCTAATAGTTTAACAATTTCGATCGCAATATTATTATCTGGAACACGTATTCCGACTGTTTTTTTCTTTCTAAATTCTTTGGGTAACTCATTATTTCCTGGCAAAATAAAAGTATATGGTCCCGGCAAAGCGCGCTTTAATAATTTAAAAGTAGCTGTATCAATTTGCTTCACATAATCGGAAATATTGCTCAAATCGCTACAAACAAAAGAAAAATTTGCTTTTTCTAGCTTAATTCCTTTTATTTTCGCAATGCGTTCTAGGGCTTTGGTATTTGTAATATCGCAACCTAAACCATAAACGGTATCGGTAGGATAAATTATTAATCCGCCGTTACGCAACACTTCGACTACTTTTTTTATAGCTACTTCGTTGGGTTTGTCTTCGTATATTTTTATAAATTGTGACATTTAATCCAGTTTAATATCAAAAAATTCATATTCCTTACTTTCATATTTTACATCAGACGACTTCACTTTGAAACCAATATTACCATTATCTGAAACTTGATAATCATAAATTGAAGGTTCATCACTATTTGAGAAAAGTTCATAATATTTACCATTTTCTATCCACCAAATTCCTTTCTCTACAAACGATTCTACTTTGCAACCTGCAATTGTTGTAAACATTATTACATAGTCTCCATTTTGAAAACGGTTGACAATCCAATTTTTTGTCAGTCCTTTAACTTGTCCATCAACTTCTGTTCCTTTAAAAATTCCTACCAACTTATTGTCGATACTTTTCTCAGGAACAACTTGACAATATGAATACGTAAACGCCAATAATAGAACTAAATAAAATAATTTTTTCATACATATAATTTTTAATTAACCAATCACATCCAGTTTTGCAAATCGCAACAACAATTTTTTAATTCCACCTACTTCAAACTTAATTTCAGCTTTTTTATCGGCACCAATTCCTTCTAAGTTTATAACTTCGCCTTTGCCAAAGCGTTCGTGCATTACTACATTTCCTATTAAAAGTTTATCATCAAATAAATTATTTGCTTTTGGCACATTCCCAACAGGTTTTAACTTGCGTATGTTTGAAGCCGAAGTTGTTTCGTCGCCATATTTTTTTGGTGGTGTACTGCTTATCGGTTTTGCTGTTCGTAATTTAGTTTTGTCGATATCACCAAAAATGTCAATATCCATCATTGGTTTGTATTTATAACTCCCTATATTTTCTGGATTCATATATTCTAAATAGTCCTCTTTTATTTCTTCAATAAATCGTGACGGCTCACAATCGCAAAGTTTTCCCCAACGATATCGCGACTGTGCATAGGTTAAATATGCTTGATTTTCGGCTCTTGTTAAAGCTACATAAAATAATCTTCGCTCCTCCTCTAGTTCACTCCTAGTGTTTAAACTCATGGCACTTGGAAACAAATCTTCTTCTAGTCCTACTACAAAAACTGTCGGAAATTCTAAGCCTTTTGCTAAGTGGATTGTCATTAAAGCTACTCGATCATCATCGCCAGTATCGTTATCTAAATCGGTTGCCAGCGCAACATCTTCCATAAATTCGCCCAAGGCACCTCTAGCACCGTCTATTTCGCGTTGTCCCTCTATAAAATCTTTGATACCACCCAATAAGGTTTCGATATTTTCAATTCGAGCAATGCCTTCGGGGGTTCCATCTTTTTTTAATTCTTGAACTAATCCTGTTTTTTTTGATACATGATCGGCCAAGAAAAACGCATCTTGAGTTTCATTTAATACTTGAAAACTTTTAATCATTACAACAAAATCTTGCAATTTAGTTTTGGTTCCTGCGTTTAATTTTAAATCAATTTTATCAATATTTTCCATTACTTCAAAAATGGAACGTTTGTAATGATTGGCCGCAACAGTGAGTTTTTCGATAGTAGTATCGCCTATTCCTCGTGCCGGATAATTTATAACTCTCACAAGTGCTTCCTCATCTTTTGGGTTTATAACTAATCTTAAATAACACAATACATCTTTAATTTCTTTGCGTTGATAAAATGACAAACCGCCATAAATTCTGTAAGGAATATCACGTTTACGAAGAGCATCTTCCATAGCTCGTGATTGCGCATTTGTGCGATATAAAATTGCAAACTGACCATTGCTCAACTGATTTCTCATTTTTTCTTCAAAAATTGTTGCGGCAACAAATCGACCTTCTTCACCATCAGTTACACTGCGATGCACTTTTATTTTCTGACCAAAATCGTTTGCAGTCCAAACAATCTTGTCTAGTTTTGTTTTATTTTTATCAATTATAGAGTTTGCAGCCTCAACTATATTTTTTGTAGATCGATAATTTTGTTCTAATCGATACGTTTTTACATTTTCATAATCTTTCTGAAAATTCAAAATATTGTTAATATTAGCGCCACGAAAAGCATAAATACTTTGTGCATCATCACCAACCACACAGATGTTTTGAAATCGATCTGACAATGCTCTAACAATCAAATATTGTGAATGGTTTGTATCTTGATACTCATCAACTAAAATATATCTAAATCTATTTTGATATTTTGCTAAAACATCCGGAAAACGATTTAATAATTCATTAGTTTTTAGCAATAAATCATCAAAATCCATAGCACCAGATTTAAAACATCGATCTACATAATTTGCATATATCTCACCCAGTCGGGGTTTTTTGCTCATTGCATCTTGCTCTTGCAATTCAAGATTATTTTGATAGGCTTTAACAGTAATTAGAGAATTTTTATAGGATGAGATTCTTCCTAAAACTTGTTTTGGCTTATAAATATCCTTGTCGAGTTGCATTTCTTTTATAATTGCAGCAATTGATCGAACAGAATCTTGAGTATCATATATTGTAAAATTTGAAGGAAATCCTAACTTGTCTGCTTCACTTCTTAAAATTCTTGCAAAAACAGAGTGAAAAGTTCCCATCCAAAGATTTTTGGCTTCATTAGTTCCAACAATTTCAGAGATTCTTTTTTTCATTTCTCGAGCAGCTTTATTTGTAAAAGTTAAAGCTAAAATGGAAAACGAATCCACACCAAGACTCATCAAATAAGCAATTCTTATAGTTAAAACTCTTGTTTTACCAGAACCAGCACCAGCAATAATAATCATTGGGCCTTCTTTTTGTAAAACAGGTTCTTTCTGAGCTTCGTTAAGTTGACTAATGTATTTTTGCATCTATAAATAATTGATTGTCTACAAAAATAGCGTTACTACTTTGAATTACCATAACTTTAAACTTGAATTATTAACTATTTTTTGCATCCATAATAAAAATTGTTTTCCTTTGTCTAAACTCATTAAAATTGTAAAATATGAATATAAAAATAGTATTTATTAGCTTAATTATCTTTTCGTTTATCGGTTGTTCTGCACCTTCAAAAAAGTTAGAGACTACTTATAATATTGAAAAAAAGGAAGGAATGGTTGTAGGAACAATGTGTATAGAAAACAAAACTTACTCGGCTTATACTTTTGTCTACACTGACGATTTACCTGCTGTAAACGATTATCCAAATCAAACAAATACTATCACTTTCAAAAATATTTCGGGCGATTTTAACGAAAATGGAAATAGTTATTATTTGTTTACAATTGTAAAACCTAAAGGAAAATTCAAGTTTTCGAAATTGAAAATATATGATAATTCAGGTCAAAAACAAGCTATGTTCGATTATCCTTTAGATTTCAAATTTAATGTAGAAGAGGGAAAAACAAGTTATTTTGGGCAATTAAACGTTAACACAAAAAAGAAAATTTTTAGCGTTGAAAATCAATATGAACGAGATCAAAAATGGTTTGCGCAAAAAATTCCATCAATTAAATTTTAATACGAGATAATGAATTCAGAAAAAATTTTAGAATTAGGGTTTTATACTTTACCAGCAATTATAGTTGGTTTAGTTGCCTATTATTTATTTAGTTCTTACTTTAGAGAACAACAAAATAATAGAAAATGGATTATACAAAAAGAAAATCAAAAATTATCATTACCAATAAGGCTACAAGCCTATGAGAGACTAACTTTATTTTTAGAACGTATCAACCCAACAAGACTTATTGTAAGAGTTGCACCAGTAAGCGATGATAAATTTGATTATGAAAATTTATTAATTAATCTCATCGAACAAGAATTTGAACATAATTTAACACAGCAAATTTATATTAACGACGAGTCTTGGAATATTATTTTAACCGCAAAAAACACTACAATTCAAATTATAAGAAAAACGTGTATGAGTGATAAAATTTCAACATCATATAAACTTAGAGAGGTTATTTTAAGCGATTTATTAGAAAATCAAGCTCCGAGCGTTATTGCATTAAATTATCTAAAAAACGAAGTAAACGAGTTTTTATAGAATTTTTTTATCTACAAGTGCTTCAAAAATCATATCAAAAAGTAACTATTTCAATATAAACCATATAAACATTATTAAATTAAAAATTAGTTAAACAAAAAAAACGCTCAAATATTTTGAGCGTTTTTTATTAATTATAATTTTTAAATCTTAATTAGAAAGTTTATTAGCAACAGGTATAACAATATATACTGTTCTTACCATATCACTAGATGCAGGAAGGATTTGAGAATTAATTAAAACTCCATCAGCATCATAAGCTTTAAATGTTAATGGTGTGTTGGTCGGTACTCCAGCACTTAAAGTACCATTAACTCCTGTTGTTCCCAAACCAATAACTAGAGGTAAATTTGAATGTTTTTCTATAATTAATGGACTTGAAATTGTTACATAAACACCTTGTACTCTTGTGCCATCAGCATTTGAAACAATAACGTTTAAAGTAGCCACTGGATAAGCCCAATCGTTATTCCAAATTGTAAAATGAGAAACGTTACCTACATATCTATTTCCAATTTTTCTTGAAAACCCTTGTTCTTTCCATAATCCTGAAACTTCGTCAAAATACCACAATGGCATAGTCTCGTTTGCAGAAGCAAGTTGTTCTGACACAATTGGCATAGAAATATTTGCAGTATGACCTGACTCTAATTGTAATTTTTGATTATTATCACCATACAATTCAACATTTATCATCCCAAAAGTTGCCATACCAGTTATTGTACCATCAGTTCTTTGTCCTAGTAAAGCACCTGGCATTTTTTTCGTCACATTAGGATCATTTGGTCCTAAATATTGAGCTATTACATTTACGTTACCTTGGTAAGAAGTACCATTTTCTGTTTTGAATGCTCCATCAAATGTCAATTTAGTCCCGTCTGGTGTAGTAACTACTGAGGTTTGTCCTGTAGGTATGGTTGCAATTACATTTTTAGGTAACAACATTATATCAATATTGTTTACCCCATCGTGAGGAATCACAACTCTAGAACCATTCAAAAAACCTGATTTATTTGCAGTAATATAAGCAAAACGTTCTTTTACAGAAACACTTGACATTTCAAATTTCCCATCTGTACCAGTTGTAGTAGTTAATCCACTGATATCTATTGTAACACCAGAAATACCAACGTTATTTTCATCTACAATTTTTCCAGCAAAATTTCCTGTAATTTGATTTCCAAATGTAAAAGAGTTTTGAGCTGTTTCATTTTCTGAAGTGTTACAACTTGAAAAAACTAAGGTAGTAAGGATTACTGCTAAAATTAAAAGTCTGCTTTTTTTCATAATATCTGTTTTAAAAATTTATTCATTACAAATAAAATATAAAATAAAAGTTATTCAATATAAAGTCGTTCAAAAACTGCAATACTCGATTAAGTACACTTTTAATATAAATCGTTAATTTAAATTTATATTTACTTGATAATTAAACGTTTTAATTGAATTTGTTCATCAGTTTTCAAACTTGGTAGAATTTCTGAAAATTTGGAAGAAAAAACATCATTTTTAAGTAATTCTCTGATTTTATCTCTTGCATATTTTACTAATTGCCATTTGTAATGTGTTGTTGCATTTATTAAATTTCTTACTAAAATTTCATCATTTGCGTGAAGCTGAAAAAGACTTACAAACGCATTTTGTCTTATTGAACTATCATAATTTGAAGAGGTCAACTCTACTAATTCGTTATGATATTTTTCTTTCAAATCTATAGTGACCGATTTACTTAGTTGTGCATAAGTTAAAAATAAAATACGCAAATCTTTATCGCTATTTCCAATCCAATTTTGAGCTAAAGTGAGATATTTTGACTGATCTTCGGGGAAATTATTCCATAAATTTATAAAAGCAATTTCATTTGTTTGATATGATTTATCATTTAATAAATCTTCATAAGTCGTTTTGAAAGCTATCGGAATCGGATTGATAGTCTCGGCAATCGCTTGGCGAACCTTTAAATCGTTATTTTGCATTGCAATTGAGATTAATTTTTCTTTTTCTTCTAATGGTACAGTACTTATTTGATATATAATTTCAGTTTTTATTGGATAAAACTCATCAGACTTCAAAATTTCGCTATATAATTCAGATTTCTCAGAAAACGGTTTACTTTTAAAATTTTGGATTTCAAGTAATTTTCTAATAAACTTATTCGATTTTAAAATACTATCAACTTGTTGCGTTTGAAAATGATAATCATTTAACCAATCTTTTTGAAATTTAAAAATATCAAAATCAGAAATCTTGGCAATTTCATTTAAAAAATCAGATGTTTCGACATTCTTGAATTGATACTTTTTTAAATAATTTTTTACAGCTTTTTTAAATAATTTATCGCCAATTGTTTCATGTATAACATGCAAAGCCCATGCTCCTTTTTGATAAAAAGAAATAGAGCTTGCTTTTTCATTCAAAATAGGAATTGTGTCATTAATTGCATCTTGTTTAATCAAAATTGCATTTTTATATAACTGATAATAAAAATAATCATCACCAAAAATATTTTGCTCAGCAAGCAAAGCATAATATGTGGCAAAACCCTCTTGCAACCAATGATGTTTTCCAGATTTTGCTGTAATCATATCGCCAAACCATTGATGAGCCAATTCGTGAGCATCTACATTAGCATAATTTTTATCATTATATCCAGATTCATCTTGTATAAAGTCTTGAGAAAATATTGTTGACGTAGTATTTTCCATTCCTGCATATAGAAAATCTTTTACAGGTATTTGACGATATATTTTCCAAGGATACTTCACTCCTATTTCTTTTTCCAAAAAATCGAAAATAGCTTTCGAGTATTTATAAGTATTTTGATATTTACTAGAATCTTTTGACTGAAAATAATTTTCTAACAAAATTCCAGAGGAAGAATTTTCTACATTAAAATCAAATTTACCTATGGCAAGCATTAACAAATATGACGACATAGGTTTTTGCATTTTATAATGCCAAGTCGATACACCAGAATCTACATTAGTTTTTGAATATAAAACACCATTGGATACAACTTTATAATTAGAATCGAATGAAACGTTCATTTCAAAAATTATTTTTTCGTTTACATCATCAAAACTTGGAAACCAATTGCTAGTATATTTTCCTTGACCTTGAGTCCAAATTTGTCCGTTATTAAAACTATTCCAATTAAAATAAAGAGTTTGTTTTGGTTTTGCTGTGTATTGAAATTGAAGTTTATTTTTTCCTTTTTTAAATCCTTCAAATAATAGCAATTGTTTTTCTGTAACTTTAAAATGAACATCTTTACCATTGATTTTAATATCTGAAAATCCCATTTTGATAGCATCAATTTTGATTGTATCAATAGATTGGATAATTTCAAAATCATAATTTACAAATCCTAGAATAGATTTTTCTATTGGGTTTAATGATAGTTCAGAAACAACTTTGGTGAAATTTACTTTATCAATTTGCTGCGAAAAACAAACTAATGGAAATAACAATAATAAAAACTTTTTCATAAATTTATTTAAAACACAAAAATACAAATTTTAAAATTTGATTTGAAAAAACTATCTTTACCTAACATATTAATTTGAGAAGTTTAAAACAAAATGTCTGCAAATAATTTATTACAAACTTCGATAGAATATTTAAAAGGTGTTGGTCCCGCTCGTGGCGAATTGCTTCGCAAAGAACTCAATATTCAACGTTATATAGATTTATTAAATTTTTTTCCAAACCGATATATTGACCGCACACGATATTTTAAAATTAATGAATTACAAAATAATACTGCAGAAGTTCAGATTATTGGGAAAATAATAAACATAAAAACTATTGAGTTTGGTAAAAATCAAAAACGACTTGTTGCAATTTTTATTGACGATACCGGTCAGATGGAGCTTACTTGGTTTCAAGGAGTTAAATGGATCAAAGAGTCGCTAAAACTAAATGAAGTTTATGTAATTTTTGGCAAAACATCTTGTTATGGCAATCAATTTTCGATGGCTCACCCCGAAATGGAACTTCTAGAAGAACATAAATCGAGTCTGCGAAGTGCCATGCAACCTGTTTATCCGAGCTCAGAAAAATTAATACAACGTGGTGTTACAAACAAGGTTATCAATAAAGCAATGCAACAATTATTTATTGAAAGTAGTGCAAAATTTAATGAGACATTGCCCGATTATTTTTTAGAACAATTGAAAATGATTTCAAAAAATGAAGCTCTTTTTAATATTCATTTTCCTAAAAGTCAAGAACTTTTGAAAAAAGCACAATTTAGACTAAAATTTGAAGAATTATTTTTCATTCAATTGCAATTAATAACAAAAAATTTAATTAGAAAACATAAAATAAAAGGACAACTATTTGATAAAGTTGGATTTAATTTTACCAATTTTTACAACAATCATATGCCTTTTGAGTTAACAAATGCTCAAAAAAGAGTTTTGAAAGAAATTAGAAATGATATGGGTAGTAATGCCCAGATGAATCGATTGTTGCAAGGAGATGTGGGATCAGGAAAAACAATTGTAGCTTTGATGAGTATGCTTTTGGCAAAAGACAACAATTTTCAGAGTTGCTTGATGGCTCCAACAGAAATTTTGGCAAATCAACATTATATCGGCTTATCACAATTAGCCAAACATTTAAACATCAAAATTAAAATTCTTACAGGATCATCAAAAACTTCAGAAAGAAAAATTATTCATCAAGAACTTGAAGATGGAACTTTAGATATCCTTATTGGAACCCATGCTTTGCTAGAAGATAAAGTAAAATTTAAAAATTTAGGTTTGGCCGTTATCGACGAGCAACATCGTTTTGGCGTAGAACAGCGTTCAAAATTGTGGAAAAAAAATGAAATTCCGCCACATGTTTTAGTTATGACTGCAACTCCTATTCCGAGAACTCTTGCTATGAGTTTGTATGGCGATTTAGATATTTCGGTGATTGATGAATTACCAGCAGGACGAAAACCAATTCAAACGGTACATAGATTTGATTCTAACAGATTGAAAGTTTTTAAATTCCTAAAAGATGAAATTTCAAAAGGAAGACAAATTTATATCGTATATCCTTTAATTCAAGAATCAGAAACAATGGATTATAAAGATTTAATGGATGGATATGAGAGTATTTCGAGAGATTTTCCATTACCTCAATATTCTATCTCTATACTTCATGGACAAATGAAACCGGCTGAAAAAGAAGCAGAAATGAAACGATTTGTAGCAGGAAAAACTAATATCATGGTTGCAACCACTGTTATCGAAGTAGGTGTAAATGTACCTAATGCTAGCGTAATGGTTATTGAAAGTGCCGAACGATTTGGGTTGTCACAATTACATCAACTTCGAGGTCGAGTGGGTCGTGGTGCCGAACAAAGTTATTGCATTTTAATGACAAGTTTTAAACTAAGTGCAGAGAGTAAAACCAGAATTGAAACAATGTGTGCTACCAACGACGGTTTTGAAATTGCAGAAGTCGATTTGAAACTTCGTGGTCCTGGAGACCTAATGGGAAAACAACAAAGTGGCGTTTTAAATTTACAAATAGCCGATTTAGTTAGAGATAAAGATATCCTAATGATAGCTAGAGAATATGCTTTAAAACTTCTAAAAAGTGATGCGACAATGATAAAACCAGAACATCAAAAAACGAGAGCTGTTTTTATTGAAATGAGTTCTAAAAAAAATATATGGAATTATATTAGTTAATTTAATTTGAAAAAAATTGAATTCATTTTACTTGTTTTGAATTTCTTTATTTTTCAAAAACTCGTTTGTTGTTTATATATGAAACCGCACCTAAAACTCCTACAATTATAAGTGAATAGTAAACAAAACTTGGTGTAACAACCTTGTCACCACTAGCATAAGAGTGCAAACCTGTTAAGTAAAAATTTACTCCAAAATAGGTCATCATTATTGAATAAAAAGCAAAAATACTCATCAAATTAAAAATCCATTTACCTCTTAAAGCAGGAACAAACCTAGCATGAATAACAAATGCATAAATCATAATACTGATTAATGCCCAAGTTTCCTTAGCATCATATCCCCAATATCGTCCCCAACTTTCGTTTGCCCATTGTCCTCCTAGAAAAGTTCCTATTGTGAGCATTACTAATCCTATTGTTAGCGACATTTCATTGATGTAAGTAATTTCTTTGATGTGTAAATCCATTTTGATTTTATTTTTTTGGTTTGAAAATAAAATCAGAATTAAAGAAACAGCACCTAAAACCATACCGAGTGTAAAAGGCCCATAACTTGCAACTATTACAGCAACATGAATCATCAACCAATAGGAATTTAAAACGGGTTCTAGATTTCCAATTGCTGGATCCATCCAGCTCCAATGAGCAATCATCAATATCATTGAGGCAACAAAAGTTCCAGATGCCACTGTTAATTTTGATTTTCTATCAAAAGCTAAAGTAAAAAACATGGTTGCCCAGGCTATATATATCATACTTTCATATGCATTACTCCAAGGTGCATGACCCGAAATATACCAACGTATTATAAGTCCAGATGTGTGCAAAAGAAATAAAAAGGCAATGATAATGTGAAACACATTGATAATAAATTTGATGGATTTTTTCTCAAAAAATATATTTATTATTGTAATCAATAGCATTAAACATCCAGCTAACATATATAAAACATACAAATTTTTGAAAATATCATACTTGTTATACGTTATTTCGGCATCTATTTTTTTATCACTCGGACGAACAGCTTTACCATACTTTTTTTGATAATTTTCTATGCCTAAAACCATGGTGTTTGCCATAGTGTAATTTTTATTTTCAGTAGCTTTTAATAACGCATTAAAGTATAATGGAAGGGCTGTTTTTATTGTGTCTAACGAAGTTTTTGTAAGTTGATTTATTTCTAAATATGAAACCCATTTGTTATTTTTATCTCCAGGAATGGGAAAAATTTTTAAAATATTGCCTCCCAACGCTGCATTCATAAGATTTATTTTTCCGTCAGCTTCTTTAAAATCTTTCTGAAAATTATTTGGAGTTGAAGTTCTATATGCTTCGTCTAGATAAGGTGATAATTTATAATTACCCTTTGAATCAAAAAAATCTTTAAATCTTGCATATTTAACTTCAGATTTAATACCTAAAATTTTATGAATACTATCGTTTTCTTTCTTCAAATAAATTAAAGGAATCTCAAACCAAACAGTAGGAAATTGTGTCATCGACATAAAAACCTGATCAGAATTTAAACCTTTATACGAATCACTTTTGCTAACTTTTCGCAATAATTCTGACGAAAAAGTATTAATAGGTTTCATTCTGCCACCTGCATCTTGAATTATCAATCGTCCAAATTTTACAGCTTGAATTTCGGGTACCTTATATTTTTGAATAATAGAATCTACTTGTTTTAATGAAGGTTCTCGTTGCTTAGAATGATTTTGTGAAAAACCAGTCAATGAAACTAATAAAATTATTATAATTACTAGTTTTTCTTTTTTTGCTTTTACAGCTTCTAATTTTCTTTTTAAATCATCAAATCGAGTATTTTTTGTAAAAAGTATTGCCATCATAGCAAAAAACAACATGAAATATCCTATGTATGTAAGTAAAGTTCCCCAAAAATCGTGATTAACAGATAATACAGTTCCTTTTTCGTCAGGATCAAATGATGATTGAAAAAAACGATAGCCTTTATTATCTAAAATATGATTCATATATATGTCGGCGTTGGTTTTAGTTCCGTTTTCATCAACTGTTACCTTGCTTTCGTATGATGCATAACTTTTGTCTGTTCCAGGATATTTTTTTGCAACAAAATCATTCAGTTTTATCGAAAAAGGTAACGTATAAACTTTACTTCCAAAAAAAAGTGTATATTCTAAATTTCCTATTTTTACAATTTTAGGTTCTCCTTGCTTTCCTTTTGAACCTACAAGGGTTACATTTTCTGATTTCCCTTCGTTTGAAACTGAAACTATCAACGCATCATCTCCTTTTTTATTTTTATAATCGCCTGATGACTTATAGGTAATAATTCCTTTTTTGGGTTGATCGGGAAAAACAAATTGTGCTCCTCCCAAATTATATAATGATCTAAACATCAAATTATTGCTAGTATTTTTTGCTATTGTACCTTGAAATTTATCAATCATCCTCATAAACTGTCCATCAAAAGGAGCTAAAATAGTAGTTATAACGCCAGTTGTGGTAATATTTATAGCACCTTTTGTAGGTTTATTTAAAGCAAATAAAAGATTATGTATATTTTGAACTTCCCCTTCTTTTAAAAAATGTTCATGACGTTTTCCTTCGCTAGATTCTACTAATTTTAAAAAAAAAGTTCCATTTTTTGACGCAGTAACTGTTTCTTTAGCATCCATAATAAAATTTTGATATTCAACTTTAAATGGAGTTTTATCAAAATGATTTGATATTGTAAAATCGCAATTTGCTTTCTGAGATAGTAACAGTGGTTTTTCGATAATTTTTCTTTTCATTTGGCCTTCATATTGACCGTCAATAAAAATGGTAAGGTAATTTATATCCGAAAAAAACTGGTTTGACGTGGCACCTTCTCTAATGGGCATCATTCCTTCAAAACTTATATATCGCGTTACACCAGCACCAATAATTATGAAAATAAACGATAAATGAAGCAAAAGTGTAGCCCATTTTTCTTTTTTATGCAACTGATACCTTTTAATATTACCGAAGAAATTTATCAAAAAGAAAACTAAAATTAATTCAAACCACCAAGCATTATAAATTAATATTTTTGCGGTATCAGTATTATATTCGCTTTCTATAAATGTTCCTAATGCCATAGAAGTTGCATAAGCAAGAAACAAAATAGCCATTAATCGGGTAGAAAATAAGACTGAAAGTATTTTTTTTTGCATGTTGCGAAAACCTATTTTTTTTATGATGCAAAAGTAAAGTAAAATACTGGTAATAAATATAAATATAAATAGCTTTTAAGTGTTTTTTAAGACACGTTTATAACGATATATTTTTATACTAAAATTTGAAAAAAAATAATACTTTAGCGAAATGATTTCTATCACTATAATTGGTTCAGGGAATGTAGCTGTACATTTAATAAATGCTGTTTCTAAAGCAACTGATTTAGAAATAGTTCAAATATTTGCTAGAGATAAAACTAAAATTTTTGATAAAATTGAACAGTCAAAGATTACTGATAATTTAAACCA
This sequence comes from Flavobacterium sp., assembly GCA_025351785.1. GTDB lineage: Bacteria > Bacteroidota > Bacteroidia > Flavobacteriales > Flavobacteriaceae > Flavobacterium. The sequence continues at coordinate 47,159 of JANXVF010000132.1, read as the reverse complement.
GTTGAAACCCGCAGATATATATATAATTGCAGTTTCTGACAATGTTGTTGCATCTATATCGGCTCAACTTCCATTTGAAAATAGATTGGTTGTTCACACCTCCGGAAGTCTTTCTATAGATAAAATAAATTCAAAAAATAGACAAGGCGTTTTTTATCCGTTGCAAACATTTTCAAAATCTAAAGAAATAAATTTTAAAAAAGTTCCAATCTGTATTGAAGCAAAATATGAATCTGATTTTGATATGCTCTTTAAAACGGCTCAAATTTTATCAGACTGTGTTTATAAAATTGATACAAATCAGCGAAAATCAATTCATATTGCAGCAGTTTTTGTAAATAATTTTGTGAATCATCTCTATCAAATTGGAAATGAAATTTGTAATGAGCATAATATAAATTTTGAAATATTAAAACCTTTAATTCAGGAGACTGCAACAAAAATCATGACACTATCGCCAGAAAATGCTCAGACGGGTCCCGCTAAAAGAAATGATACAGAAACTTTAAATTCCCACATTAAGTTTTTAACAAACAAGAATCAAATAGAAATATATAAATTGCTAACCAAATCGATAATTGACCATGGCAAAAAGTTATAAAGAAATTATGAATCACATTAACACTTTTATTTTTGATGTTGATGGTGTTTTAACCGATAGTTCAGTTCATATCACAGAAACTGGAGATATGCTCAGAATTATGAATATTCGCGACGGATTTGCTATGAAAGCAGCTTTAGAAAGTGGCTATAAAGTTTGTATTATCTCTGGAGGTAATAATGAAGGTGTACGAACCAGATTAAGAAATTTAGGAATTTTTGACATTCATCTTGCAAGTTCAAATAAGGTTGAAACTTTTAGAGAATATACTGAATTATATTCGATTAATGCAGAAAATATTCTTTATATGGGTGATGATATTCCAGATTATCACGTCATGAAATTGGTGGGTTTGCCTACATGTCCGCAAGATGCTGTGCCCGAAATTAAGGCAATATCAACTTATATTTCTCACAAAAATGGCGGGAAAGGAGCAGTAAGAGATGTTATCGAACAAGTAATGAAAGTTCAAGGAAAATGGCATTTATATTATAACGGAAAACACGATTGATTCTTTTTTTTAGTTTTCAAAAATCAAAATGAAAACAGTCTAAACATAAATAATTACTTAAATTAGTACTTTACCAATGACTTTTTTAAACTTAATTCGCTACAAAAATTTATTAATGCTTGCTTTTATGCAGTTAGTTTTTAGATTTGGATATTTAGAAATTGTTAAAATTCCTCTCTCAATGTTTCATTGGCAGTATTTTTTATTAATTTTAAGTACTTGTTTGATTGCTGCAGGAGGTTATGTTATAAATGATATTTTTGATCAAGATACCGACGAAATAAACAAACCAAATAAGGTAATTATTGGCAAAAAAATTTCAGAAGAATTAGCTTATAAAATATATGCAGGACTTACAATAGCTGGTGTCGGAATTGGTTTTTTACTTTCAAACACAATACAACATCCAAATTTTGCAGGTTTATTTATAGTAATTGCATTAGTTTTATATTTTTATTCGAGTACCCTGAAACAAATAGCAATAATCGGAAATTTAGCCGTTGCCTTGGTGCTGGGTTTTAGTGTCATTATCATTGGAATATTTGATATTTATCCAAATACTTTTCCAATAAATAAACCTTTAATGTCACTCCATTTTTCAATACTTTTTGGATATGCAAAATTTGCTTTCATACTAAATTTTATCAGAGAACTAGTTAAAGATATTGAAGACGAAGAAGGTGATAAAATATTTAACATAAACACTTTAGCAGTTTTGATAGGAAAAAGTAAAACGACAAAAATTGTTTGTGGTTTTTTATTCATTCCAATACTATATTTACTTTATTGTTGTGATAGTTATCTTATGCCAAATAAATTGTTTTATGCCACATTGTACATTTTATTTTTAGTAATTGCTCCTTTGTTTTATTGTGTTTTTAAGATTTGGAGCGCCAAACAAAAAGCAGATTTTCATCACATCAGTACTGTTTTGAAATGGATATTATTTTTTGGAATTTTATCTGTGACTGTATTAACATTAAATATAAAATATAATGGTTAATGAAAATTTAAAGAATATTAAACTAATTCTAGCATCAGGTTCGCCAAGACGGCAACAATTTTTTAAAGATTTAGATTTAGAATTTGAAATTAGATTGAAAGAAATTGAAGAAATTTATCCTGAACATTTAAAAAGAGAATTGATAACAAACTATTTGGCAGTATTAAAATCTAAAGCATTTGATGGTGAAATTGCAACTAACGAATTACTAATTACCAGTGATACTTTAGTTTGGCTTAACGATAAAGCACTAGGCAAACCAAAAGATTATGATGACGCTTTTCAAATTTTAAAATCAATATCAAATCAAACTCACGAAGTTGTTACTTCAGTTTGCTTTAAAACATTAAAAAAAACTGAGGTCATTTTTGATTGTACAAAAGTCACTTTTAAAACTTTGACTGATGATGCAATAAAATATTATTTAAATAATTATAAGCCGTTTGATAAAGCTGGTGCTTACGGAATTCAGGAATGGATAGGACTTATTGGAATTTCAAAAATAGAGGGTTCCTATACAAATGTCGTAGGGTTACCTACAGAAAAAGTATATGATTACCTGAGTAAGTTTAATCAAAATGAGTGAAAGTTTTACAACTATTCAAAATAATTGTATAACACTTTTTAGTAATATTACAAGCATCTTTGTTAATCAATTTATTAAAAATTTATAGAAAAAAATTCATAAAAATGAGTAAATCTCTTGCCTATCCATTGTATATCAAACTAGCATTTTCGCTTATAATCATTTTAGCTATTGGGATAATTTTATATTGTGGAAAAGATATAATAATGCCCGTTCTATTATCTTTTTTGTTTGCAATCATGTTACAACCGGTTGTAGTTTTTTTTAATAAAAAAATGCGACTACCTCACATTTTAGCAATAATATTTACTTTATTTCTTTTTGTAGCACTCGTTTCGAGTTTGTTTTATTTAGTTTCCATACAAGTAAGCGACATCATAAACGATTGGACTAAAATAAAAAATAATTTTTATGTTCATATAGAACACATACAACACTTGATTAAAGATAATTTCAATTTATCAAAAAGAGAACAAAAACAACTTTTAGATGGTGCCAAAAAAGATGGGATACAGAATAGTAAAGAAATAGTAGGAAACACATTATTGTCATTTTCAGATATTATTTTAACAGCAACTTTAATTCCTATATATACTTTTTTAATTTTATTATATCGAATCCATTTTATCAAATTTTTCTGTAAATTGTTTAATAGTGAACATCATGCTAAATTGCAAGAAATTTTATTTGAAATCAAAATTGCCATACAAAGTTATGTTGTAGGATTAATATTTGAAATGATAGGTGTTTCTATTTTTACAACTATTGGACTTTACTTTATTGGTGTTCAATATTTTATTTTGTTAGGAATAATAACAGGAGTTTTAAACCTCATTCCCTATGTAGGGATTTTATTTGCAGGTATTTTAACAATTGTAATATCACTTTCTGGCACAACAGATTTTTCGATCATATTGTATATTTTAGGCGTTAATTTTGTAGTTCAACTTATCGATAACAACATATTTGTACCTTTATTTGTAAATTCTAAAGTTCAAATAAATGCATTTGTCTCTATTATTGGTATTATTATCGGAAACATATTTGGTGGAATTACAGGAATGTTTCTTGCAATACCTATTATTGCAATTTTAAAAGTAATATTTGACAGAATTGATGGTTTAAAATCCTGGGGATATCTTTTTGGAGATGATTTGCCAAAGACTTTTGAGTGGCATCGCATAAAAATTCCTATGTTTAAATATGAAAATATATCAAGTTCTCAGAACTTTGAGATAACAGTTACCCCAAAACAAGATTCTGAAAATGAAGATGTTAAAGCATAAATAATATAAATTTACAAAACTCAATTTTAGTTTTATAGAAAGACAAATGAAAAAACAATTTTATATAGTCATTTTTCTATTTATTTATAGTTTACAACCACTAGTAGCACAAGTTGTAGTTGAAAAAGATACTTCTAAAATGTATGTAAATATTGAAAAGTATTCAGAAAAAAGAAAGTTTACACGATGGCTTCACAAACTTATATTTGAACCAACTAATCAAAAGCCAGAACCCGTAGAGAAAATTGCACAAATTAAAGACTCCATCAAACTTGTAGGTAAAATAATTAGAAAGATTAAAATTATTGCTTTAGATCCCTTCGGGTATTCAGAATCTGATACTACACGCGTACCAAAAAATTGGGGCGAACGAACTGGAAATATTATTCATTTTAAAACCAGAGAAAATACGATTAGAAATTTACTTTTATTTAAAAAAAATGAGCCACTCGATTATATAACTTTAACCGAATCTGAACGATTAATTAGAAGTCAACGTTACGTACATCGAGTAATTATAAAAACTGAAACCATATCAAAAACATCAGATTCAGTTGATGTATCAGTCAGGGTTTTAGATTCCTGGAGTCTGATTCCCGAAGGTTCGTTGTCAAGTTCAAAATTGAATTTTGAATTAAACGAGCGTAATTTTTTTGGTTTAGGACATGAGTTTGATAACAAAATTGTTAATCGATTTAGCGACAAAAAAAATGGATATAATATAAAATATACCGTTCCAAATTTTAAAAATACTTATATCCGAACAACATTAATTTACAATAAAGATTTGAACGATTTTTATGATAAAAGTATCGCATTTGACCGACCTTTTTTTTCACCATTAACCCGTTGGGCCGGAGGAATAAAATTAAATCAGCAATTTTCTATTCAGGAATTTAAAGATGTTTTTAATGTATCTGATTTTCAAAACAATAAATATAATACCCAAGATTTTTGGATAGGTCATGCAAACGGAATTTTTAACGGACCATCGGTAAGAGAACGAACTACAAAATTAATATTGACAGCAGGTTTTTTAAATGTTAATTATATAGAAAGTCCAAAAGCAGTTTATGATACAATTGGATTTTATACCAACGAACGATTTTTTTTATCCGGAATAGGAATCGCTTCACGACAATTTAAACAAGATAGTTACATTTTTAATTATGGGGTTGTCGAGGATGTACCTACGGGAAAGATATATGGAATTACGGGAGGATATCAATTTAAAAATAAACGTGAACGACTTTACATTGGTGCTCGAGCAAGTTTTGGAAAATATTTTACATGGGGATATTTAAGTACAAATTTTGAATATGGTACATTTTTTAGAGCAAATAAAACAAATCAAAGTGCTTTTTCATTTCAATCAAATTATTTTACATCGCTTTTAAATTTAGGAAAATGGAAACTCCGGCAATTTGTAAAATCACAATTAATTTTAGGCGAAAACAGACTCGATACCAGTGCAGATAGATTAATTATAAATGATAATTATGGCTTATCAGGTTTTAGTAGCAGTATAAACGGGACAAAAAAACTTGTTTTAACGTTTCAAACACAATCCTATTCGCCATGGAATTTAATTGGTTTTAGGATAAATCCATTTTTTAATTACGCAATCGCATCTCTTGGAACTCCAGAAATCCCATTAACTCAAAGCAAATATTATTCTAAAATTGGTTTGGGCGTTATAATAAGTAATGATTATTTAGTTTTTAGTTCCTTTCAAATATCATTTGCATATTACCCAACTATTCCCGAACAAGGTGATAATTTATATAAAAATAATACATTTAGAACAACCGATTTCGGATTTCAAGACTTCGATTTAGGTAAACCACAAGCTGTTATATTCAGGTGATTTTTCGAATTATATACTGCTAATAATCTAGTTATATCAAAATAATGTAACATTACATAAATATTTTGTAACACCTTATTTTTATCAGAATTGCATCTTTGCATTGTAGAATTAAATATAAAATCTACACTAAAAAATCTAAAAACATATTTTATGAACACAGTACTAGGAAAATCAATTATGGCAGTTGCCGTTTTAGTTTCTACTTTAAGTTTATCACAAACTACAAAAACAAACACAAATCAATCTTCGACTGATAGCAGAGAAAATTTTAAAATTGGATTGAAGGCAGGAGCAAATTTATCAAATATATATGATGAACAAAATCAAGATTATGTTGCCGAAAAAAAGTTTGGATTTTTTGGAGGTGCATTTTTATCAATTCCAGTAAGTAAATATTTTGGATTTCAACCTGAGGTTATTTACTCCCAAAAAGGATTTAAAGCTACCGGAGATTTTCTAGGTGTAGGATATCAGTTTACAAAAACTACAACTTATTTAGACATACCTCTACTTCTTCAAGTTAAACCATCAGAATATATAACTTTAGTTGGTGGTCCACAATTTTCATATTTGCTAGAAACTAAAAATGAATTTAATGGTTCAACAAACACTGTTCAAGAAGATGCTATTAACAGTGAAAATTACAAAAAAAATATTTTTGGTTTTGCAGTAGGTATCGATTTTAATATTGATAATTTCATAATTACTACAAGAGGAGGATGGGATATTACAAAATCTGATTCTAACGGAAACAGTACAAACCCAAGATATAAAAATCAAGTATTTCAATTAGGAATAGGATATACATTTTAAAAATAAAAAAATAAATCATAAATATAAATTTATAGTATCATGGAAAAAGGAAATGCAATTACAGGATTATTAGCAGGAGTAGCAATTGGAGCAGTTTTAGGAATATTATTTGCACCAGAGAAAGGCTCAGAAACTAGAAAAAAAATAGCTAAAAAAAGCAAAGAATCATTGGGGGATTTAAAAGACAAGTATAACGATGCGTTAGACAAATTAACATCTAAACTTGAAAAAGTAAAAAATGAAGGTTTAGAAATTTATGAAGACGGAATCGAACTTGCTGAAAATACTAAACAATAATACAAAATGAAAGATAAAGTAATATTAGTTGAAATGCTAATCGACAAAATTGAGGAGTATGGAAATACTAACTTAGAATTATATAAGTTAAAAGCCATAGACAAATCGACTGATGTTTTTGCATCATTAACAACTCGAATTGTAATTTTTTCTATTATTGCTTTATTTTTATTAGTATCTACCATAGGATTAGCTTTGTACCTAGGCGAAGTCTTAGGAAAAAGTTATTATGGTTTTTTTGCAGTTGGTGGTTTTTACATTTTAATCGGAATAATTTTAATAATTTTCAGAAAACCATTGGAAGATATTTTTAATAATTATTTAATCAATCAAATTTTTAAAGAAAAGAAAAATGCAAACTATCATAAATAATAAAACCCTTGCAGAGGCAATTGCAAATTTAGAAAGCAAAAAAAAATCTGAATTAAATCTTTTAAAAAATCATTTTGATTATACAGTTCATAGTTTGAACCCAGTAAATATTGTTAAAGATAAAATTTCTGATATATTTACTTCTCCTACCCTAAAAAGTGATATTGCAACTGGTTTAATAACTGTTGGGTCAAGTTTTATTAGAGGTAGTGGACTAAACCCCATCAAAAACATTGTAGGAAATTTATTTCAAGCACAAGCATCTAAATTGGTAGATAATGCTGATGAAATTAAAACTGATGGCTTAAATTTTTTGCAAAACTCTTTACAAAAGTTAAAAATTAACTAATTAATTTTGAATTAAATACTTTTGCAAAAATCAGAATAACAACTATTTCTATGAAAAAAATTCAGATTAGTGAAATTAAAAATATCTCACAAACAACATCACTCCAAGTTGTTGAAAAATCATTGAATAAATTCTCAAAATTCAAAACTACCCTAGAGGATATTGCAAACGTATTTTTATTCATTTTCAGAATTATAAAAAACACATTTGCAGTTGATTTTGAATTTAAAGAATTTATCAAACAATGTCACCAAATAGGAAATAAATCTTTAGCTTTAATATCAATTACAGGGATGATTATTGGATTAGTATTAACTATTCAATCTCGTCCAATATTATTAAAATTTGGAGCTATAAATTTATTGCCAAATATGGTTACAATCTCACTAATTCGAGAAATGGGACCTGTAATAACAGCATTAATTTGCTCAGGAAAAATAGGTTCAAGTATGGGAGCCGAACTTGGTTCGATGAGAGTTACCGAGCAAATAGATGCGATGGAAGTTTCGGCAACAAATCCAATTAAATTTTTAATAGTTCCACGAGTTTTAGCAGCAACATTAATGATTCCGATTTTGAGTTTGTATGCTGATTTTTTGGGAATTTTGGGCAGCTGGATTGGCACTAATATTAAAGGACAATTAAACTTTTATTTATTTGTATCTCAAGCTTTTGGCAAAGTAGAATTTTCAGATTTTGTTCCTGCAATAATTAAAACATTCTTTTTTGGAGCTGTAATTGGACTTGTAGGTTGTTATAAAGGGTTTCATGCAGGTCGTGGCACCGAAAGTGTAGGAATTGCTGCAAATACTGCCGTTGTAACAGCATCATTTTTGGTAATATTAGTAGATTTAATTGCAGTTCAAATAACCGATTTATTACTTTAATGGAAACTATAAATAACAATAATTCCGTTCTTGATATACAAAACTTGAAAGTTAGTTTTGGAGATTTACATGTTCTTAAAGATATTTCTTTGCAACTTTTTAAAGAAGAAAATTTAGTAATTTTAGGTAAATCTGGAACAGGAAAATCAGTATTAATTAAATGTATTGTTAGGTTATTAAAATCTGATTCAGGACTAATAAAAATTTTTGGTAAGGATATAAATAATGTAAACAGAAAAGAATTAGAAGAGCTCAGAAAAAAAATTGGCTTTTTATTTCAAAGTGGCGCCTTATATGATTCAATGACAGTAAAGGAAAATTTAGAATTTCCGTTGCGAAGATTTAAAAAAGATTTATCCGAAAAAGAAATAAATACAAAAGTAATTACAGCTTTAGATAATGTGGGATTAAAAGATGTGCTCGACAAAATGCCGTCAGAACTTTCTGGTGGAATGAAAAAACGAATAAGTTTAGCAAGAACAATAATTGTAGATCCTGAAATAATGCTTTATGATGAACCTACAACAGGACTTGATCCCGTTACAGCAGAAGAAATAAGTGTTTTGATAAACGATATACAAAAAAAGTTTAAAACAGCGTCAATGATTATTACTCACGATATCGAGTGTGTTAGAACTGTTGCTGACCGAATTATCATGTTAAAAGATGGTTTAATATATAAAATAGGCACTTTAAGCGAATTTGAAAATGATACAGACGAATATATAATGTCATTTTTTAAAACAAAAAAAATTAATTAAGATGGAAACTACACAAAAAAAATTTAAAATACGTTTGGGATTATTTATTATAATTGGTATAGGATTATTTATACTAGCCATTTTTATTATTGGTAAACAAAAAAACATGTTTAATCCAGTTTTTAAATTATCGACAAATTTTAAAAATGTAAGTGGTTTGCAAGTTGGTAGTGCCATTAGATTTTCGGGAATTAACGTAGGAACAGTTGATTTTGTTGATATTGTTAACGATTCAACTGTAAAGGTTGATATGCTTATAAAAACATCTGTTCAAAAATTTATTCATTCAGATTCTAAAGTTTCTATTGGTTCTGATGGTTTTATTGGAGATAAATTACTTGTAATCTCACAAGGATCCTCAAAATCAAAAACTGTAAATCCAAATCAATATATTTTATCGAGTGAACCAATAGAAACTGATGCAATATTTAGAAGTTTAAAAACCACAGCCGATAACGCAGCTCTTGCCAGTGGACAAATTACCGCTATTTTAGATAAAGTTAATGATGGTAAAGGAACATTGGGTAGATTATTAAATGATAAATCGATTGCAAATAATATTGATAAAACAATTAATAATCTTCAAAAAAGTTCAAAAGGATTAGATGAAAATATGGAAGCTGCAAAACATAATTTTCTGCTAAGAGGTTATTTTAAGAAAAAAGAAAAAGACGCCGCAAAAAAGAAAAAAGAATTAGAAGATGCTAAAGCTAGTTCAAAAAATAAAAAGTAAATTTGTAATAATATAGATGATTATTATTTAATTTATGGATACTGTTGACGAAATAAATGCAAAAATTTTTAAAATAACAATGGTAATTCAGGAAAATTATCCTGAATTATCAAAGTATTTAAACGAAATGCCGGTTACAATTCCGATAGAAAGTGATCCTAAAATTAATATATTAAACCTAGAGAAATATTATGAATCTCTCTTAACAATTTTTAGAAATTATGTTGCAGAACATCAATTAATTAATTCAAATAGAACTTCAGATAATCATCATCTTTAATATTTGTTAAAGAAACTTCAAATTTTAATAAATTAATTTATACCTCTATTATTATTACTACATTTGGAATTATTGAAAAATAATTTCTTATGAAGCGATATAGTTTTAAAATTGTACTTCTTTTATTTCCTTTTTGTTTAATTAGTGCTCAACAGCCTTCAAAACCATCGTCAATAGAACTTTATCATAAAATTGAAAAACTCAATTTTTTAGGTTCAGTTCTTTACATAGCAGCACATCCTGACGATGAAAACACAAAACTTATTTCATTTTTATCAAATAAAAAAAATGCTCGAACAGCCTATCTTTCGTTAACACGTGGTGATGGCGGTCAAAATTTAATAGGTTCAGAATTACGAGAACAGCTTGGTGTAATAAGAACTCAAGAATTAATTGAAGCAAGAAAAATTGACGGTGGAGAACAATTTTTTTCGAGAGCAAACGATTTTGGATTTTCAAAAAATCCAGACGAAACGTTGCAAATTTGGGATAAAAATCAGGTTTTGAGTGATATAGTTTGGATAATCCGTAATTTTCAACCTGACATAATTATCAATAGGTTTGATCATCGGTCTCCAGGAACTACTCACGGACATCACACATCGTCAGCTATGCTTAGCGTTGAAGCTTTTGATAAAGTTAATGATACATCAGTTTATCGAGAACAACTAAATCTAACTACTATATGGAAACCTAAACGATTGTTTTTCAATACATCATGGTGGTTTTATGGTTCTAAAGAAAAGTTTGATCTTGCAGATAAGACAAATTTATCAAAACTAGAAACAGGAGTTTTTTATGAGCAATTTGGAAAATCTAATCAAGAAATTGCGGCATTAAGTAGAAGTCGTCATCAGTCACAAGGTTTTGGAAGTACAGGAACTCGAGGAGAAGAACAAGAATATCTAGAATTTTTAAAAGGTGAACCTTTGCAAGATAAAAGTAATATTTTTGAAGGAATAGATACCACTTGGAACAGAATTAAAAACGGAAAACCGATTGGAGCTATTTTAGAAAATGTTCAATCAAATTTTGATTTTAAAAATCCAGCATCTTGTGTTTCAGATTTAGTAAAAGCATATAATTTAATCGAAAAATTAGATGATAACGAACATTGGAAAAAAATAAAACTTGACGAATTAAAAAAAATTATTGCCGGTTGTTGTGGTTTATATTTTGAAGCTGTTGCAGAAACCCAAGAAATTACTCCCAACAGCGAATTGAAAATAAAAATTGAACTGATAAATAGAAGTTCAATTCCTATGAAATTAAGAGGGATAGGAACTGTTCCTACTTATAATTTAAAAACTGAAAAAAATATTGAATTAAAAAATAATATCATTTTTAATGAATCTAATACACTTGTAATTCCACAAAATTTTGAATACACAAATCCTTATTGGTTAAATCAAAAGGCAACAACAGGAATGTATATTGTAGAAAATCAGCAAAATATTGGTAAACCTGATATACAACGTCAAGCTAAAGTAGGATTTTGGATAGAAATTTATGGCACGGAAATTCCGTTTGAACGGGATATAATTTACAAATATAACGATGATGTAAAAGGAGAAGTATATCAACCGCTCGATATTGTGCCTGTAATAACATCTTCGATAGAAGAAAAAGTTTATATTTTTTCAAATAATAAACCCAAAGTTATCAATGTAAAAATTAAAGCTACCAAAGAAAATAACACAGGTACAATTCGACTTGAACTTCCTAAAAACTGGAGTGTAACCCCTGCTTCTATTCCGTTTTTCATAAAAAATAAAGGCGAAGAATTCTCTGTAGCATTTAATGTTACGGCATCAAAAGAATCGTCAGAAGTTACTTTAAAAAGTATTATAAAACTGGATGGAATAGATTACGACAAAGATAAAATTGTCATAAAGTATCCACATATTTATAATCAAACTATAATAAAATCTGCAGAATCTAAAGCTATAAAAATTGATTTAAAAACAGAAAATAAAAAAATAGCTTACATAATGGGAGCTGGTGATGAAGTCCCAAAATGTTTAAGACAAATGGGATATGAAGTGACACTATTAAAGCCAGAAGATATTTCCCCCGAAAAATTAAATTATTTTGATGTGGTCATAACAGGTATAAGAGCTTATAATGTTGTTAATTTATTAGCATTGAAACAAAATTTTCTTTTTGATTTTGTAAAAAATGGAAAAACCATGATTGTTCAATATAACACTTTAGATGAGTTTGTGACTCAAAATATTGCTCCTTATCCGTTAAAAATAGGTCGCGATAGAGTAACTGATGAAAATGCAATCGTGAGATTTTTGGCACCTGATAATTCGATTTTAAATTATCCCAATAAAATTGTATCAACTGATTTTTATGGATGGAAACAAGAACAAGGACTATATTATCCAAGCGAATGGTCTAAAGAGTTTACCCCAATTATATCATCCAACGACAAAGGTGAAAACGCCAAAAATGGAGCTATTTTAGTCGCAAATTATGGAAAAGGTCATTACATATATACAGGAATTAGTTTTTTTAGAGAACTTCCCGAAGGTGTTGCAGGCGCATACAGATTAATGTCAAATTTGATATCTGTAAAATAAATATTCACTTGCAATTAAATAATAAAACCTTAGAAACCCTAATTTTTAAAAAAAATGAGTCAAGAAAAAAATAAAATGAAAAATAGCTATACTTGGCTATTAGTAATGAATGCCATATACATCATTATATTTTTTGTTATAATGCAAATTTATTCCTAAAATGACTAAACTAGATTGGATTATTTTAGTATTAACACTATCATTTATAGTAATTTATGGTGTTTATAAAACTAAAGGAAGTAAAAATGTAGAAGATTATATTTTAGGTAACAGACAAACTAATTGGTGGACTGTCGGATTATCTGTAATGGCAACTCAAGCCAGTGCAATTACATTTTTGTCAACTCCTGGTCAGGCTTATCATGACGGAATGGGTTTTGTTCAATTCTATTTTGGATTACCTATTGCGATGGTAGTAATATGTGTGACTTTTATACCAATATACAATCGGTTAAAAGTGTTTACAGCCTATGAATTTTTGGAGCAACGTTTTGATTTGAAAACCAGAACTTTGGCTTCTATATTATTCATGATTCAACGCGGTCTTGGAACTGGATTAACGATTTATGCACCATCTATAATTTTATCAACATTACTTGGATGGAACTTGACATTGCTAAATATAATTATCGGAATTTTAGTAATTATTTACACATTTTCAGGCGGAACCAAAGCAGTTAATGTAACTCAAAAACAACAAATGTTTGTAATTATGAGTGGTATGATTATTACATTTTTTCTCATACTACACTTACTCCCAAACGAAATGACGTTTTCAAACGCCATTCACATTGCAGGAGCAAATGAAAAAATGAACATTGTAAATTTCTCAATTGACCCAAACGAACGTTATACTTTTTGGAGCGGTATAGCTGGAGGATTTTTCCTGAGTTTAGCATATTTTGGTACAGATCAATCTCAGGTGGGACGCTATTTATCTGGCAAATCTGACAAAGAAAGTCAAATGGGGTTAATAATGAATGGTTTTCTTAAAGTTCCAATGCAGTTTTTTATTTTACTAATAGGAGTTATGGTATTTGTGTTTTTTCAATTTAATGATGTCCCTTTAAATTTTAATCCTGTTAATAAAGAAATTATAGAAAAATCTGTATATGCAGATAAATATCATAATTTAGAAAAACAATTAAAAGATTTAACAGATGAAAAAAAGGAATTTAATCTTTTATATATTGATCATTTGAATCAAAATTATGATAATCCGATATTAAGAAATAAGCTTATAGCCCTCTCAGGTAAAGAAAAAGATTTGCGCGATCAAGCAAAAGAATTAATCTCAAAAGCAAATCCAAAATCAGAAACTAACGATAAAGATTATGTTTTTATTTACTTTATTTTGAATTATTTACCAAAAGGATTAATAGGATTATTGTTAGCTGTAATTTTGTCTGCCGCAATGTCGTCAACGGCATCTGGATTAAATGCTTTGGCATCAACAACCTCAATAGATATTTATAAACGTAACTTAAAAACCCAGAAATCTGATAAATATTTTGTAAACGCAACTAAATATTTTACCTTATTGTGGGGTGTAATAGCAATTTTATTTGCTTGTGTAGGGACACTATTTGAAAATTTAATACAATTAGTAAATATTGTAGGTTCTATATTTTATGGTACTGTATTAGGAATATTTTTGGTTGGATTTTATATAAAATATGTAAAAGCAAGTGCTATATTTTATAGCGCATTAATTAGCCAACTTCTAATATTTTATATTTATTATCTCGATATAGTAAGCTTCTTGTGGTTAAATTTTATAGGCGCTGTATTAGTTGTTATTCTGTCAATGTCTGCACAAATAATTTTGAATAAAAACAAAAAAATATCCAAATTATAATTATATAATTTGGATATTTTATTAACTATAAATAAACTAAAAGTAAATTTTACTTTTTGCTCCATTCTGCAATGCTATCAGAATTCATTTTTACGTAATCCATATTTTTTTCTTTCTGTGCTCCTGCTAATGATAATTTTGCAGTTTCTATTGCTCCTTTTTTATCATTTAATTTTGCTTGTATTAAAGATTTTTGACGTAAATACCAAAATGGTAAATCCTCACCTGCTTTATTCATAGATAGAGCTTTGTTAACATACTCTAAAGCCTTATTTAAATCGCCGTTTGATTGATAAAAATATTGAGCAGATGAAAAATAATCTCCTGCAGTTGGACCTGCTAATGCTTTTGTAATACTTGCCATAGCCGATTTTTGTGTAGGAACTTCAAATTTTAGTGCAACAAAAGTCTTTTCCCAAGAAATTTCTAAATCGGCGCTGTCATTTGTTACATTATTGATTCCAAGGGTAAAAGTTTCTAATTTTCTATCATTTGCCATTGGTTTTGCATTGGCTTTCAAAGCAACATCACTATCTTTCCACTCTTCTGGATTTCCCCAATTGTCGGTAGTTCTATAAAAAATAATTTCCCAATTGTCAGCTTTAGGATTTGTGTATAAAGCATATTTCCCTTTTGGTAATGTTTTACCATCAATGATAATATCATCACTAAACGATATTGTTGTGTTTTCATTTGCACCAGTTCTCCATACTTTTCCAAAAGGAACTAAATCGCCAAAAATTGTTCGACCTTTAGCGCTTGGACGAGAATAAACAATTTCAACATTTGTTAATCCAACAACTTGGTCTATTGTCGATTTAGGACTTGGAGCTGGAGTTTTAACCTGAGCTTCAATGGCAAAATTAGCAATGATAAATGCCAATACTACAATAACTTTTTTCATATCTTTTTATTTAATTTTGACAAATTTACAAATAGTATTTTGCTGATATGTTAATATAAACTTAAATGAAAAATATTGTGTTTAACTTATTTTGAATATCATTAAACATTATGTATTTTTACAAAAATTATTTTAATGAAAATCTACAATTTACATACCAAACAAAAAATACCAACAACACTTGACCTTGCATGGGAGTTACTATCAAATCCTGAAAATTTACAGAAAATAACGCCAGAATATATGGGGTTTAAGATACTTTCGGGTGCCGATAGACCAATGTTTGCTGGTCAAATAATTCAATATAGTGTTACACCTGTTTTGGGAATACCAACCAAATGGGTCACAGAAATTACTCAGGTAGAATATAAAAAATATTTTGTAGATGAACAACGCTTTGGTCCTTATTCTTTATGGCATCACAAGCACTTCTTAAAAGAAATTCCTGGTGGTGTAGAGATGGAAGATATTGTAGATTATAAAATTCCCTTAGGCATTTTAGGACAATTTATTCATCCTTTTTTGGTTAAACCTAAATTAGATGAAATATTTGAATACAGAAGAAAAAAATTAATTGAAATGTTTGGCGAATTTAAAATTACTAATTAATAATTTATGAAAAATATACTTTTAATAGGTGGATCTTACGGAATAGGATTGGCAATAGCATCTGAATTACAATATGATAATAAAGTTTTTGTGGCATCAAGAACAAATGAATCAATTTCTGATATGAATGTAACACATATTCCTTTTGATGTTTTAACAGATACTTTGGATGTATCAAAACTTCCTGAGGTAATTGATGGTTTAGTTTATTGTCCTGGAAGTATCAATTTAAGGCCTTTTAAAGCCTTAAAATTAGATGCATTTGAGAGTGATATGAATATAAATTTCTTAAGTTTGGTAAAAGTAATTCAAAGTGTTTTACCTAATTTGACTGCTTCAAATCAATCAAGTATTGTTTTATTTAGCACAGTTGCAGTAAAAATGGGAATGCCTTTTCATACAAGCGTGGCTGCATCAAAAGGAGCTATTGAGGGATTTGCAAAAGCTTTAGCAGCAGAATATGCTCCGAAAATTAGAGTTAATGTTATCGCTCCGTCATTAACAGATACACCTTTGGCAAATAAATTTTTAAACAGCGATGAAAAAAAAGAAAAATCTGCCTTGCGTAATCCAATGAAAAAAGTGGGTACATCACAAGATGTTGCTCAAATGGCAAATTTTTTATTAAGCGAAAAAAGTAATTGGATTTCGGGACAAATTTTTCACGTCGATGGCGGTATGTCTTCATTATTGGTAAACGGATAAACAAAAAAATACTTGTATATCTATTTTATAAATATCAAATAAATTTTAATATATGAATGTTTTTTGGTTTCGCAGAGATTTAAGATTAGATGACAATACAGGTTTATTTCACGCTCTTACAAGTGGTAAAGAGGTTCTTCCCATTTTTATTTTTGATGATTCAATTCTTTCAGAATTACCAAAGGATGATGCTCGAGTTACCTTCATACATTCTCAATTAGAAAAAATTCAATCAGAGTTACTTAAATTTGGCAGGTCATTAGCTGTATTTCATGGCAAACCTATTGATGTTTTCAAGAAAATTATATCTGAAAATTCAATCAAATCTGTTTTTACAAATCATGATTATGAACCTTATGCTCGCAAAAGAGATTTGGAATTATATCAATTATTCAAAGAAAATTCTATTGAGTTTAAAACAAGTAAAGACCAAGTTATTTTTGAAAAAAGTGAAGTTGTAAAAGATGATGGAACGCCTTATGTGGTTTATACTCCTTATTCAAATAAATGGAAGTCATTATTTAAATCAATAAATTTAACATACTATAAATCAGAAGATAATTTACAAAATATAAAGCTCCACTCCTATCCGTTTTTAAGTTTAAGCTCAATCGGATTTGAACCGTCTTCAATAAAAATTACAAATTTTGATATTTCTTCAGATTTAATAAATAATTATGAAGCAACAAGAAATTTTCCATCATTAAATAAAACTTCTTACCTAGGTGTTTATCTGCGTTTTGGTGCTGTTTCTATTAGAAAAATGGTGTCCAAAGCAATTGAAAGCAACAATGAAACTTTTTTTAAAGAATTAATTTGGAGAGAATTTTTTATGCAAATTTTATGGCATTTTCCACATACAAACAAATCAAGTTTCAGACCTAAATATGACGGAATAAAGTGGGAAAATAATGAAGTTTTATTTCAAAAATGGTGCGAGGGCAAAACTGGTTATCCTTTTGTAGATGCTGGGATGAGAGAGCTAAATTCTACCGGGCATATGCACAACAGAGTTCGTATGATAACTGCTAGTTTTTTGTGCAAACATTTATTAATTGATTGGCGTTGGGGCGAAACTTATTTTGCTCAAAAACTCCTAGATTATGAACAGTCTAGTAATGTAGGAAATTGGCAATGGGCAGCGGGAAGTGGTGTAGATGCGGCTCCATATTTTAGAATTTTTAATCCTACTGAGCAAATTAAAAAATTTGATAAGGAATTAAAATATATAAAAAAATGGATACCAGAAATTGATTCACAATATTACCCAGAGCCAATAGTCGAACATAAAATGGCTCGCGAAAGATGTTTAAAAGTTTATAAAAATGCGGTTGGTTAACCCGATTTTTAAAAAAAATAAAAGTCTTAAGTTTAATTTTTTTTGCATAATGAAGATTGTTTGGTTTAAAAGAGATTTACGCTTACTTGATAATGAAGCACTAAATAAAGCTTTATCAACTTCTGGTAAGGTCTTACTGCTTTATATTTTTGAACCTTCATTACAAAATGATCATCACTACAGCCAACGACATTTTGATTTCATAAAACAATCGTTAGAATCTTTGCAAAAAGAATTACAACAATTTCATACCCAAATATTAATAGTTGAAGGAGAAGCGGTATTAGTTTTTAAAAAATTGATCGAATTAATTGCCATTACAGGAGTTTTTTCGCACCAAGAAACTGGAATAAAGCTAACTTATGACAGAGATATTGCAATTAGCGAATTATTAAAAAATCATGGGATAATTTGGAATGAATTCATCACAAACGGAATCATTAGAGGATTAAAAAACAGACAATTATGGAAAGAAAGTTGGAGTGACTTTATGGATAAAGATCCTTTACCTTTGCTAGCAGATTCAAGAAGTTTTATTAAGTATAAAGATTTAGAAGAAATTGAAAATCACTTTTTTGTACCATCTTTAAAAACTAATTTAGAATTACCGTTTCAAAAAGGTGGAACTCCAACTGCCGTGAAGTACTTAAACACCTTTTTAAATGAGCGTGTTGATAATTACAGCAAACATATTTCAAAGCCAGAGCTGGCCCGAAAAGGTTGTAGCAGATTATCACCATATATAGCTTGGGGAAATTTATCAATTAGGCAAGTTTATACCGCCGCTTGGAATGCAAGTTTAAAAGGCAAATACAAAAGGCAAATTAGCAATTTTGCATCCCGATTAAGATGGCAATCACACTTTATTCAGAAATTTGAAATGGAAAGTGAAATGGAGTTTGTAGCAGTAAATAAAGGTTTTCGAAAATTAAATCAGGTTGTTAATGACAAACACCATTTGGCTTGGGCGCAAGGAAACACTGGAGTTCCGATAGTTGATGCTTGCATGAGATGTTTAAATACTACTGGATATTTAAATTTTAGAATGCGCGCATTGGTTGTATCTTTTTACACACATCACTTGTTTCAACCTTGGCAAAATTGTAGTCCACATTTAGCACAACAATTTTTAGATTTTGAACCTGGAATACATTATCCACAAATTCAAATGCAAGCTGGAGTGACAGGAATTAATACTTTACGAGTTTATAATCCTGTGAAAAATTCTTACGAGCACGATTCAGACGGAATATTTATCCGAAAATGGGTTCCAGAGTTAGCAACTATTCCCACAGAATTTGTTCATGAACCATGGAAACTTACGCCTATAGAGCAAATGTTATACGATTTTGAAACAGGAAAAGACTATCCTTACCCAATAGTGAATTTAGAAGAAGCTAGACGCTTTTCGAGCGATTTCTTCTGGTCGATGCGAAAAGATTTAGAAGTTAGAAAAGATTCTAAAAGAATTGTTGAAAAGCATACAATTTCAGACAGAAATGATATTTAAATTTTAACTCGAAATAATTCTTATAATTTTTATTGATGATTTTTCGTTTGAATTAATACATTTTATTGTAAAAATTTCAACGTCTCGCGCTCTTTGCGATGTTGCGGACGATTGAACATCGAGCCTTCATAAATATAAACAAATTATTGAGTTAAAAACTTACTTTCTGAAAAATCCCCAAACCCGCAATATCGCAAAACCTCTGTTACCAGCAGTTACAAATTTCATTCAAAAGGATTGTAGACTTTAGTATTTTTTAAATTCTCTGCAACTTTTTTATTTCCTTCTCGTTTCAGAAATAACCCTGCGAGTATTGATATTGGCATTAACAATTGATAAATTGCAGTATTGTTAATGAAGTTTATAATTACTGCTATTGTTGCTATTACTGTAATAATCCATAGAACAAGAGTACCTCGCTTAGTTGAG
The DNA here is from genome assembly GCA_025351785.1 of Flavobacterium sp. Lineage (GTDB taxonomy): Bacteria > Bacteroidota > Bacteroidia > Flavobacteriales > Flavobacteriaceae > Flavobacterium. The sequence continues at coordinate 26,868 of JANXVF010000132.1, read as the reverse complement.
AAGAAACCTGGTGTAATTGTAATTTTTTCATCGGTTTGAGTTGAATTAAAATGAGTAATAAAAAAATAGAATATACTAAATACACTCTTTTCTGAAATTGCTTGTTCTTGATTTTTGTTATCACAGAAAATAAAACTATGCTTTTTGTTATTTTTTAAATAAATAGTTAGAAATGTTTTGTTGGATGCCGTGAAATCAATTTTATAAGATTTTATTTCTGACCACGATAAAAGGATTTCTCTTTTTAAAATATCTCTTTTTAGTTCTTTCACGAGAAACTGATTATAATCAAATTCTATAAAAGCTTCTCTTGTAAATAGATTTTGAAACTTTTTTTGAAACAAGAAAGGTACTGTACATAATATAATCCATCCCCAAATTACAAGTGAAGGTTTGCGAACGAAAATTGCCAAGTATATTATTGAAACCGTCAACATTATAAAAATTGGAAAGAAGACAAAAAAGGCTTTAGATGGATTATATGTTTCAGTTTGGTACGATGCTTTCATTTCCTTAAAAAGTTGCGTTAGATTCTTGATTCTGCGAAGTAATTGCTGGTAACAAGCCGCTAATTATTGGTTTTTTATGTTTTTAATTAAATTATAATTAAGTTCTTTAAAGTTATTAACAACAAAATTCGCACTACTATAATCTTGTAATTTTGAATTTAAACTTTTATAACCAATGCAGAATATATTAGCGGCATTTGCAGCTTTTATTCCGTTTGTACTGTCTTCAATAACAATACAATTTTCGATAGGAGTTTTTGATAACAAAGCCGCTTTTAAAAAAATTGCAGGATGAGGTTTTGATTGTGGAAAATCCTCACCAGATACTTTAAAACTAAAATATTTATCTAAATTAAAGCGTTTAAAAATTTTATTAATTGTAACATTTGCAGATGAAGAAGCTAAAACTAATTGTAATCCGTTGAAATGTAATTCTTTTATTAAACTTTCTACTCCTTCAAGTAAAAAAATATCTTCTTTTTTATCAAAAGCTTCATCAAAAAATCTTCTTTTAGTTTCAACTAAAGTCTGAATATCTTGTTCTAAATTAAAAATAGATTTTAATTTTTCGTATATATTTTTGGTTGAATTCCCTGTAAAAGAGGCATACATTGCCGGCGAAACGTCAATTTTTAAATATTCAAAATGTTGCTGATATGCATAATTATGAACTGGCTCAGTATCTACAATCACACCATCCATATCAAAAATAACGGTATCTATATTCATGAAAACTATGTTTTTAGAAATTTGAATTGATATTAAAATGTTCTAAATGTTGTTGTTATATGCAATCAAATATCTAATAACAGTTTCTGCCATATATAGCCCAAAAAGACCTGGCATATAACTATTAGTTCCATAAAATGAACGTTTATAATTACTGCCGTCAGTCATTTTTAAACTGCTTTCATCCTGAATTTCAGATGAAAATACTACTTTCAATTTATCAATTTTATGTTCCTTTAAACGCTTTCTAATTGTTTTTGCAAAAACACAGTTGATCGAATTTGATATATCTGCAACTTTCACTTTTGATGCTTCCATCTTTCCTCCTGCTCCCATACTCGAAATAATTTTTACTCTTTTTCGTTTGGCTCCTAAAATCAAATTTAATTTTGGTGTAACGCTATCAATACAATCTAAAATATAATCATACTTTTCATCAATAATTTCAAAAGCGCGTTCGGGTGATAAAAATTCATTAATTTTAATTAAATTCAAATCAGGATTAATATCTAATAATCGATCACCTACGACATCAATTTTAGATAATCCTATGGTTGAATTTAAAGCAGGTAATTGTCTGTTAATGTTTGTAATATCCACAACATCACCATCTACAATTGTCAAGTTTCCTACTCCAGCTCGTGCAAGAAATTCTGCTGCAAATGATCCAACTCCACCTACTCCTACAATCATAACATTAGCTTTTTTTAGATTCTCTAAACCTTCTTTCTTAAAAAGTAATAATGTTCTTTCTTGCCACTTAGCCATTTTTATATTTTTTTAATTTTTATTTTATTGGATTTCAAAAACGTTTTTAAAATTAGAATTGATAGTATTTTTTATATCTTCTAATGTGGTATTTTTATAATGAGATGCAAGTTTGTAAACATCAAATATAGTTTCGTTGATAGTATCAGTTTCTAAAAAAAACCGATTGTTTGGAACTGATTTAAATATGATTTCCATTTTTGGATTTTGAATCAAATATTTTCCAAATGATAAATAAAACCCCTCATCCAAAAGCTTTTTGGCAACCAACTCATTTTTTGAAAAACCATGAATTATTATTGGAACTGTAATTTTTAATCTTTTTTTAATTTCAATTAACGCATCAAAACCTCCTACAAGATGTAAAATTAAAGGTTTTTTAAATTTTGCTGCAAGTGCAATTTGCTTTTCAAAAACCTTAATTTGTAATGTCATTGGTAACTCTATTCTGTTGTCCAATCCGCATTCGCCTAGTGCTAAACAATTTTTTAATTGTATTTTATCTTCAATAATTTTCAAATCATCTTCTAACCGACTTTCTTTTATAAACCAAGGGTGAATTCCAATTGAAAAATAAGGAATATCATTTTTAAAATCCCACGGATATTGATTAACTATTTCCAAGATATCGGGACTATTGGTGAAATTGTGAGTATGAAGATTTAAAAAACGCATTTCACAAATTTAGTATAAAGTTTATTTGTCACAAAGACACAAAGCAACAAAGTTTTTTAACTTTGCAAAATAATAATATTTTTTGATGTTAAAAATTGCTTTCCAAAAATACATTAACAATTTTAAAGGATTCTCTAGAGAAATTTGGATTTTAACTTTAATAACTTTTATCAATCGAGCAGGAACAATGGTTTTGCCGTTTTTATCAAAATATTTAAAAGAAGATTTACATTTTTCGTATTCTCAAGTAGGTTGGATAATGGTGTGTTTTGGTTGCGGTTCTATGTTAGGTTCATGGTTAGGCGGAAAACTTTCCGACAAAATTGGGTTTTATAGAATTATGATTTTCAGTTTGTTTGTAAGTGGACTTATATTTTTTATTCTACAATATATTAAAAGTTTTTATGGACTTTGTTTAGGAATGTTTTGCATTATGGTTATTGCAGATATGTTTCGTCCCGCCATGTTTGTTTCTCTCGGTGCTTATGCAACTCCCGAAAACAGAACACGATCCTTAACTTTAGTGAGGCTAGCAATAAATTTAGGTTTTGCTGCAGGACCAGCATTAGGAGGATTAATCATAATGAATAAAGGATATCAGGGATTATTTTGGGCAGATGGCGGCACTTGTATTTTAGCAATTATTGTGTTTGCGATATTAGTTAAGGAGAAGAAAAAATCAAAATTTATAGACAAAAAAGATCCAAATACAGTATTAACTAATTCTGTTTTTAAAGATAAACCATTTTGGCTTTTCTTAGGAAGTTGTGTAATTACAGGAATTTTATTTTTTCAACTTTTTACAACAATACCATTATATCATAAAGAACAATTTAATTTAACCGAATTCCAAACTGGACTTTTACTTACTCTAAACGGATTAATGATTTTTTTCCTAGAAATGCCAATAGTTGGTTATATCGAACGAAATAAAATTAATAAAGTTAAAATTATTAATTATGGTTGTTTTGCAATGGCAATTAGTATGTTTTTGATGTTGATTAATTTTTGGGCCGGAATATTAATTATTATGATGATTTTTATGACTTTTGGTGAAATGTTTGCTTTTCCATTTTCAAATTCATTTGCATTAAGTCGAGCGCCAAAAGGTCATGAAGGCAGATATATGGCAATTTTCACCATGAGTTTTAGTATGGCTCATATTCTTAGTGCAAAAGTAGGAATGGGAATTATTGCAACTTTTGGTTATGAGGTAAACTGGCTTTTTATGGGAATCTTAGGTTTAATTGGGGTTTCGTTAGGTATTTGGGTTTTAAAATTAGTTGCAAACGAAACTAAGTAATTTGAAAAAATGTTAAAAATTTGTAAATCATTTTTAATTTAAAACTGTAATTTTTAATTTTGATAAGCAATCTAAAACATAACAAAATGAAAAATAATTTAAATAAAAAAATATCCAGTTTAGTTATAATTATGTCATTTATTTCAGTAATAAGTTTTGCTCAAAGTGATTCAAAATTCAAACTAACAGATAAAAATAATTTAGATAATGTAGTAATGACATGGAACAAAACTACACCAGATCAAGAAATGAAAGACGATGTAAAAGCCTTGGCAGAAAAAGGAATTAGCATAAAATACTCAAATATTAAAAGAAATTCAAAAAATGAAATAACAGCTATAAAAGTAGAATTTGCAGATCGTAAAGGTAATGCTGGAATGATGGAATTGAAGAATCAAAATCCAATAAATACCATAAAATTCTTTAAACAAGATGATGAAATTGGTTTTGGTGAACCCACAAATTCAAATTCAAATTTTGGAGGAAATTCATTTATGAATGGTATTCTTAATGGTGATGAAATTATGAAACAATTTAATTTTGGTAACGAAAATCCAAATTCACAATCGTTTAGTTTTAACTTTCCAAATGGAGAAGACCATAATAAATCATCAAAAATTATCATACAAAAAGATGGCAAAAAACCTCTTGTAATTGAGAATGGTGAAATAACTCAAGGAGCTGATGACTACACAAAAGAAGAAATTGAAGAAATTAAAAAAAATAACCAAATTGAGGATAATCAAAACTCATTTGATTTTAGAAACCAAGAAGGTCTAGATAACTTTAAGGATCGAATGGAAAAAATGAAAAATCAAATAAATCAAAATCCAAAATCTGATACCCCAGATATTGAGGGTACAAAATCTGAAATGATTAAAGCCAAAGAGGAAATGATTAAAGCCCGTAAAGAATTAGAAAAGGCAAAATCAGAATTAAATAATGTGAAACCAAATTTAAAATCTCGTAAAATTTAATACAGCTATTTTTGGCAAAAAATAAAAACGTTCCTCAAATTGGGGAACGTTTTAAAACAAAAAACCAAATTTAAATTTATACGTTTTTTAATTATGCTATAATAGTAGTTTTAGCAATTTCAGTATCAGCTTTTACGTGAGCTTCATTTGCTCTACCTGATGGATCTTGATTTTCTTGCCACTTCGGAATCCATTTTCTAACTGTTTGTGCCGCACTAATTTGAGGATAATATTTATGAAAAATGGTTCTATAATAATAAGCTTCTTTAGTTGTAGGAGAATTATAAGGAAATTCAACTGAAGCATTTTCTAATTGCGAGTCGGTAACTTTTGAGGCACAATATTCAATCAATTGATCAATCCAGTTATAACCTACACCGTCAGAAAATTGTTCTTTTTGACGCCACAAAACTTCATCTGGTAAATAGGGATTGTCAGGAGTATCAAATGCTTTTCTTAATATATATTTTTCTTTTCCGTCATAGGTTTTTGGTTGTTTTTCTAAGCCTTTGATTGTCATTGCAACATCTAAAAAAGCTTTATCCAAAAATGGAACTCTAGCTTCTAGGCCGTGAGCCATTGTAGATTTATCGGCACGAAGTAAATCGGCTGTAAATAATTTTTGTACTCTTTCGATAGTTTCCTTTTGAAAATCCTCGGTTGAAGGTGCATTTCTAAAATATAAATAACCTCCAAAAATTTCATCGGCACCTTCGCCCGATAGTACTACTTTTATTCCTAAATCGGTTATTGCTTTCGACAAAAAATACATGGGCGTACTTGCACGAACTGAAGTAACATCATATGTTTCGAGATGCCAAATTAGTTTATCTAATATTTCTATTCCTTGGCTTATGGTAAAATGAATTTCGTGATGTTTTGTCCCTAAAAAGGTTGCGACTTTTCGTGCTGCGATGGCATCTGGAGCATTAGAATCTAATCCAATAGAAAACGAATGTAATTCTTTTCCTTTTTCTTTTAATAATCGTGATGCAATTGACGAGGTAAGCGACGAATCTAAACCTCCAGAAAGTAAAACCCCAATTGGAACATCGCTCATTAATCGTTTTCTGGTAGCTTCAGTTAATGATTCTCTTATTTGATCTAAATTTAAATCATTTGTAGCAGTTGTATAATCTTCATATTCAGGTTTATAATATTTTACAAACCCTGTTTCTTGAGTGTAATAATGTCCTGGCGGAAACGTAGAAAATGTTTTGCATTGATCGGCAATAGGTTTCATTTCTGAAGCAAAATATGTTCGACCTCTTTCATCCATTCCATAATATAATGGCTTAACGCCTAATGGATCTCGACCTGCAATAAAATCGTCACCATCAACAACTACAAAAGCAAAATCTCCATCTAAAAGATGTAAAAAATCATATTTATACTTTTCGTACAAATGAACGATAACCTCTGAGTCAGATTTAGAACGAAAAATATGATCTTTCAAAATCGTATCACGCAAATCTTGGTGGTTATAAATCTCACCATTATGAACCATCCAAGCCGAGTCGCAACCCTGAATAGGTTGCTTACCCGAGTGTAAATCAATAATTGACAATCGCTCATGACTTAATATATGTCCATTTTGCGTTATATGAATATCACTTTCATCTGGGCCACGATGCGACATTCTTTTAGAAAGTTGTTTTACAAGTTGCTCATCTTTTCCTTTTCCTATTATTGCTAATATTCCACACATAATTTATTTTTTTATTAAGCAAATATGATATAAATGGTAATTTTTTAAAACATTAAATTCAATTTTAGTTATAAATTGTAACTAAAAAATAGATTTTATATTAAAATTGAAATTAATCTGATATTAAACATGATTATAAATGATAATATAAAATTTAAAATTATTCAATATATTTAATTTCAAAATTTGATCCATTAATTTCAAACTGAAATCCTACACTATTCCCTAAAAGTTTCATGCCAAGTGGCGATTCTGGCGAAAGTGCGATGATGGTTTTGTTGTCAATAGTAATTTTAGGTAGTGCTGTACTTACAAATAAATACATAGAATTTACTTGAACCAAACTTCCTATTGCAATTTTTGTATGCAATTTGCTAACAACAATTTGATCTAAAATTGTTTTTTGTAATAAAATTTCTTTGAGTTTATAATTTAGTTTTTCTTGCTCTATATGCATCATAGACAAAGCTGTCTCGTGTTTATCGCCAGCAGAACCTTTAGCATCATTTTTTGAATCTTCGGTCAAACCAGAAATCATATCCCTTAAAACATCTATTTTGTCTTGGATTAATTGCTGGTAGTGTTGAATAATTTCTTGTTTCAAATTCATTTTTGATAATCGGCTAAGTTCACAAGAGTTTTTGATAAATATTTGCAACAATTTTATTTAACGCTAAGGAACTTTTTTTTAGAATAAGGTTAATTAATAGTACATAGTTTCCTGTTTAACTTCAAATAACATTTATATAAATTTTCACAGGAATTTTTATGATAGTTATCATAGCTTATCAAATATTAGCTTGTAAATCTTGCCTTTTACTTTTACTGGCTTGCTGTTTTAAATCAGAAATCAAATTTATAGTTAGCACCTATAATAACTTGAATTCCTTGAACCGGATAATTTATCCATCGTTGGTAATTTTGATTTGCTAGGTTATTTCCTTTCAAGAAAAAAGATAATCGTTCATTATGTGAGTAAACAACTTTTGCATTCATATCAAAATAACTGTCTAATGTTGAAATTTTAGGAGAATATGTTGGCGGAAAAATTGAAGTGTCATCTTGAATAAAAGAAATATCTTTACGTTGTCCTACAAAGAAAACATTTGCACCTACAGCCCATTTTGGATTTATATTAAAATCTAACGTTGACCCCATTTTAATCGTGGGTAAATTCCAAGCTTCTTGCTCGTTTGACTTTGAATAGCTACTAAAAGTTCCATTAATTCCAAAATTTACATTTTTAGAAAAATCAGCTTTCAATTCGCCAAAAAATCGTACAGTTTTAATATTATCGTAAACTACATCAAATGAATTTGCAAAGGTATACCCTTCAGAATTTGTATTATATGAGTCATAAATATTATTTTTAAACAAAGCAGTATTGCCTTCATTTAAATAAGAACCTCGAATATTGTATGCTACAGAATTTGCCAATTTGCCTTTTAAACCAGCATATATTTCATATTTTTGATCGGTGGGAGCAATTGATAATGTTGGAGAAACAAAGAAATTTGCATTGGCAAAATCTTGATAGGAATTTTGTTTTAAAGTTCCTTCGGCTCCAGCAAATGCAATCATCAAATCGCCAACCACTTTATACGAAGCAGTAATGTTTGGATAGATAAAAAATTTATTTAAACCACCTGCATTTGCAACGCTGTAGAAAAAAGTAGCTCCTAAAGTTATAGCTAAATCATCTTTTTTAATTTGAAAACTGGGCGAAAAACCAAAGTTTGAATATCCATATTTGATTTCAGTTGTGTTGTAATAATCTTTTTTAAAACTCCCACTAATATAATCTACAATAAAATTAGTTTTGATTTTTTCATCCAAAATGTCAAACTCTAAATTTGGCTTTGCTACAAAATGATTTTCAGCAGAAGCGAATCCATCCCAAAAACGATTAAATTTAACATTTACATCTTTCAAAGGGGTATCAACTAGTTGAAGTCGAGCACCAAAATAAGCATTGTTATAATTTTGCTTGGTATTTATAGCATCAATTTGTACAGCAGAAAATATACCAGATTGTAATCCGTACCAATTATAAACTTGATTTTGAAATCCTAAATCAGCATTCCATGTAATGTTTTTTGAATGACTTCCGTAAGTTGCATCAAGCGATGTGTTAAAAAATTTATCTGTCAATTGAACATCCTTTATACCGCCTTGAGATGATAAATGGCGAAGCATAACTCCCACATAATCATTGTTTTCTAGTGTTTGTGTAAGAAATAATTCAGCGTTTACTGTGCCATAATTTCCTGCTCCTAAGGTTAAATAATTACTAAATATTTTTTCGTCTTTGACCTTATCTACACCTGCCGCTTTTCCTTTTGAAGGAGTAAAAACAGACGCTACTGGAAATGAAAAAATATTATATTGAATAATTTCTTTTTTTGCAGTTTCATCATCATCTAAATTTGGAATCTCTTTTACCTTGAAAGCATCCGAAATTGTTGGAGAATAAGGCTTTACAACATTGATAACTTCGCTTCCTATGTTTTGATCTTTGATTTGAGCAGAAGCATTTTGTATTATAAAAATAATAGAAATTAGTATACTGTATTTAAAATTGATTTTCATATTTTCTTTTTGGTTTAAGATCGATATAAACAGATCTTTCTTTACTAATTTTTTATTTGATAATCGATGAATTGGTTTTACTTTCTTCTGCTTTTATAAAATCTAATTCGGTTTGCGCATCTTTCACTACATCCTGAAAATCAGTAAAATTTTCGATTACACTAGATAATATTGAGGTTGATTGATAACTATCTTTCAATCCATAATAATTTTTGGCCATTACAATCAATCCTTTTGCACCAAAATATTTATATCCTGAATAATCTTTTGCTAATTTTTGAACCGTTTTATTTGAATCTAAAAATTTTCCATCTTTATTTTTGAAATATGCATCATAATATAAAGCTTCGGCTGCCAACTCTCCTTTTGCAATAATCAATAATTTTGCATAAGCAACTCGAGCTTTTGCTTCATCATTTACCAGAATTGCGGCGCGTGCGATAATAATTTGTGCATCACTTTTTACTTTATTATCAGTTTTTGGATTTGATAAAACTTTATCTGCATAAATAACAGAGTTTACATAATCCTTTTGGGTATAGTAAGTTCGCATCAAATTTGCTTGTGCGAATGTGATATTTTGAGGAAACTCGGCTTCGGTTTCCAAACGTTTTAAAACTATAATCGCCTTAGCAAAATCGTCTTTCTTTAAATATATTTCACATAATCTGGCCAAAGATTGCTCTGTAAATTCTGATTGTGGCTTAGAAATTACATTTTCGTAATTTGTAACAGCATTTGATAATAATCCGTCATTATAGTAGGATTGAGCTAGATAGAAGTTTGCATTTAAACTGTGAATTCCGTTTGGAAATTTAGTAACATAATTACTCAAGTTTGATATAGCAACCTTAGTATTGTTTTGTAAATATTGTTTCTCGGCAGCTTCATAAGTATCATTATCTAGCTCAGCATCAGAGACTTCAACAAAATCTAATGTTCTTACCCACGTTGCATATTCATCAACTTTACCATTATCAACATAAATTAATCTCGCTGTTGCAACTGCTTCGAGCGCTTCTGGAGTTTTAGGATATTCTGAAGCTACTTTCTTGAATTTTGCTATTGCCAAATCGTCTTTGTTTGCATTATAATAAATCAAACCTTCTCTTAAAACAGCTTTTGAAGCAAATGCTCCATTTTTAAATTCACTTAATAATTGATCGTATGTTTTTACTGCCAAATCAGATTTAGAATCAGCTACATAAGTGTTTCCTAGTTCAAATAAAGCATCATCACGATATTGTGACGTTTTAAAAGTTTGAAGGAATTTATTAAAATCTTCAATTTTTTTATCATTTTTACTTACAAAACCATAGCTTATAGCCTTTTGAAAGGCAGCATAATCGGCATCAACACTTTTTAATTCGATAGCTTTATTATAAGCTTCCATAGCTGGATAATATTTTGAGGTTACAAATCGACAATCGCCGAGTCTCAGATAAGAATCGTTCAATCTGATTTTATCATCTTTTGAAGTATCAATGTATTTTTGAAAATAATCACCCGCTAGATTGTATTCTTTTTGTTTAAAATAACAATAGGCAATATTGTAGTTATAATTTTTAATTTCAGGAGTATTTTTTGCTTCAGTCATGCCTTCAAACTGCTTAAAACTTAATAATGCCTCATTAAAATTGTCTAAAATAAATAAAGATTCTGCCTGCCAAAATGTGGCGCGAGCAGTAAACTTTGCATCTTTTTGTTCTTTAATCGATTTTTCAAACATTTTTTGAGCCTCTACATAATTTCCATCTGTAAAGAGTTCTAAACCTCTATAAAAAGTAACTTTTTGATATGCTAATCTGTTTTCTGAATTTTTATTTTTTTCTAATATTACAAGTGCACCTTTATAATTTTTAGACGTTATGTATGAATTTATCAATAAACCTTCAATCTCATTTTTGCTCGATGAATTTGGATATTTATTTAAAAAATTCATTAAAACATCTGGCACACTTTGATATGCATTGCCTATTTCATAACTAATTTTTGCATAATTTAAGTTTGCGTCTTCCTGAATTTTTTTATCAAAATCGGTTTCAGATGCATTTTTAAACGCATTTAAAGCTTCTTGTTTTTTATCCAATTTCATGTAACTTTCGCCCAAATGGTAATATGCGTTTTGAGCTACAAAATCTTTACCATCAATAATTTTATTAAATTGAGAAATTGCATTTTCATAATCTTTTTGTTGATAATAAGTATATCCTAATTGGTAAAAATCAGTATTATTCCATTTTCCTTTTTTTCCTTTATACTCTTTTAAATATGGGAGTGCTTCGTCATATTTTTTTAGGTTAAAATAACTTTCGCCAATTATTTTATTTAATTCAGACTTTTCACCCGCATTGGATTTTACCATCGCAACTTTTCCTAAATCGATTGCTTTTTGAAAACTACCAAGCTTAAAGTTCATATCTGCTTGAAAATAAGATAGTTTTTCTTTATATTTTTCTTCGCCCGAAACCTGATCAAAATATTTTGTGGCTTCCTTATAATCGTCCTTATCATAGGCTATAAAACCCAAATAATACTTAGCTTGCGAACCATATTCTTTAGAATTTGAAACTTTATTAAAATAAGTTATTGCTTCTTTCTTTTTATTTGCCGAGAAGTAAGCATATCCTTTTTGAAAATTAAATTTATCAACATCTTCTACAGACAAACCCGCTTCGTCTACTTTATCAAAATATTCTAATGCTTTTATATAATTTCCTTGTTCAAAATAGTATTGTGAAACTCCAATAAATGCTTGATTTTGTTTGGTACTTGTAGGATATTCTGCAACAAAATTCTCCATCAATTCGTCAGCATTTGATTGATTCAATTTAATAGCACAAAAAGCGCTATAATAACTACAATCACCTTGAATTTCGGTATTGTTATTGTATTGTTTTACTTTTTCAAATATAATTTGAGCACTCAAATATTGCTTGTCTTTATATAATGAAATGGCTTGATCATATTCAGATAATTGCTGGTTATAAATTTCTGATTTTTGAGCAGAAATAGTAACGAAAGCCAACCATAAATTAAGTAAAAAAAACGCTTTTATCTTTTGCATTATCTAATGTTTTATATAAATCAAAAATATTATTAAAGTATGTATAACGCAGAAATACTCATTTTAATTATAAACATTTTTCTTAACAATACTATTATGCGCGTTATTATTTTGAAAAACAAGATTCTTGTTCCTTTAAATTTCTAGTTACTATATCATTACAAAATCAATCTAAAAATGAAATTTTAAAAATTAAAAATTTAAACTGTTATATTCAAAATTTAGTACTTTTACCCAATAAATAAAATTTACTATGTCGCAATTAGTTTTATCTTTAGAAAACGTTACAATTTATCAGGAAAATAGAGTTATTTTATCACAAGTAAATCTAGAGGTAAATCACGGCGAATTTATTTACATCATAGGCAAAACTGGTTCTGGTAAAAGTAGTTTTATGAAAACTCTATATGGAGATTTGCCTTTGACAGAAGGTGAAGGGCATATTGTAGAATTTGATTTAGCCACGCTACAAGAAAAAGATATTCCATATTTGAGAAGGAAAATCGGAATGGTTTTTCAGGATTTTCAGCTACTTCCTGATAGAAATGTTACCGCAAATATGCTTTTTGTATTAAAAGCAACAGGATGGTCTGATGAAACTGAAATGCAAAATAAAATAGACGAAGTATTAGATAAAGTAGGAATGAAAGGTTTTGCTAACAAAATGCCACATCAGCTTTCGGGTGGCGAACAACAGCGTGTTGCAATAGCAAGAGCTTTGCTAAACGACCCCGAATTTATTCTTGCCGATGAACCAACTGGAAATTTAGATCCGCAAACCAGCGGTGAAGTTTTAGAAGTTTTAAAACAAATAAATCAAAACGGAAAAACTGTAATAATGGCTACTCACGATTATGCTTTACTCATGAAATTTCCTTCTAAAACATTGAAATGTGAAGACGGAAAAATATTTGAAGTCGTTCAAAGAACTTTATAAATGCTTTCTATTTTAATTCCTTCATACAATTATGATGTAGTTCCTTTGGTTACAGAGCTAAAAAATCAAGTGGATTTACTATCAATAAAATATGAAATTTTAGTACAAGATGATGCTTCAAACTCTGACTTTAATACCAGAAATCAGAACATAAATAATCTAGAAAATTGCAGTTTTAACTTAAATGAAGTTAATTTAGGAAGAGGAGCTAACAGAAATTATTTAGCTAATAAATCAAAATATAATTGGTTATTATTTATAGATTGTGATATGATGCCAACTTCGGGAGATTTTATCAAAAACTATATCTCGGCACTAAAAAATTCAAAATTACAGGTGTTATATGGCGGAATATCGTATCAAAATAGTAAAGATTTTGAAGGTAATTTAAGATATACTTACGGAAAAAAAAGAGAAGCACTGGCAGTAGAAAAAAGAATATTGAAAAAAAATTTAGGTGCTCAAACTTCAAATTTACTTATTACTAAAAATGTTTTTATAACAAATCAATTTTCAAACAGAGTGATTGAATATGGTTATGAAGATACTTTGTTTTTATTTGAACTTGAATCTAAAAATATTGAGGTTAAGCATATTGACAATCCTCTAAATCATTTAAATATAGAAACTTCACATGATTTTTTAAAAAAAACTAAACTTGCTTTAAAAAATTTAAAAGTAATTATTGCATTACAACCCGAGTTGAAAAATAGAATTGGAGTTTCAAAATTATATTTCAAATTAAAAAAATGGAAGTTAATTTTTTTAGTAAATACTTTTTATTCCGTTTTTGAGAAAAAAATTTACATGAATCTAATTTCAAATAATCCATCGTTATTTTTATTTGATGTATTTAAAATTTGTTATTTGTGTAAATTGAAAAATTAGTATTTTATATTTTGCTCAATAACATCAATCCATAGTTTCATAACTTCATTTAATTCATATTTTTTTATACTTTCACTAGCATTATAACCCATTTTTTTTCGCAAGTTATCGTCAGTCATAAGTGATTCTAATTTTGATATAAATGCTGTTTCGTTTCCGTCTTCAATTAAAAAACCATTTTCAGAATTTAGAATTAATGCCCGTGGACCTATTGGACAATCGTAAGCAATTACAGGCAACCCTACCGACATTGCTTCAATCAAAACCATAGGAAATCCTTCTGATCTGGAAGTCATTACATAAATTGAGGCGTTTAAATATTGATTTGTAATATCGGAAACAGGCTCAAAAAAATGTACAGTTTTTGTTATTTGCAATTTAGTTGCAAACTGTTGTAAATTTAATTCATTTGAAGAATTTCCATAAATTTCTAATGTCCATTCAGGATATTTTTGTGTTATTTTTTGCCAAATTTTTAATAATCTATCCAATCCTTTTTCATACGAATGTCGAGCAACTACAATAATTTTCTTGTTATTAAGTGTTGCTTTGTTTTCGGTTTCTAGCCAATTTGGATTTGGAATTATATAACTTTTTTTTACGTTCCATTCCTTCAAACTCTCACTAGATAGTACGACAATAGCATCAAATTTAGTCGCACAAAATTTTCTTAGTTTATATTTTAATTTTTGTCCAATTTTAATGAGGAAATTTTTAGCTAAAATTTGAGATTCATTGTAAATAGAACCATGAACTTCAAAAATCAATGGAATATTAGTTTTAATAAAAAATGGAGTTAAAAAACCTTTATATCCAAAATCGCAAATAAAAATAATATCAGGCTGCATAGTATCAATTAAAATTTGAATATGTCGTTTGTAATAGAGAAAATTTTTGAATTTACCTCCTTTGCGAACTATATTATGATGATTTATTGATGAATTAAAATGAAAAAAAGAATTGCTATTGCTTTGATTTTGTGTTATAATATGAATTTCATACTTGTGTTTTTCTATCAAATAATTTGTTTTTATCGATAGCACACGAGCAACACCGCCAGCGTCATTTATAGTTGGAGTTAAGTATAGAATTTTCATTTTTTGGTATTCAAAAAATCATCATAATTTCTGATATAATCTGTTTCATCAAAAATATCAGATGCTAATACTAAACAGACTGCTCCCGAAGAAAAATTTTGAAGCTCTCGCCAAACTCCAGTTTCAATATGTAAACCAACACTGGGTTTATTCAAACTATAGGTTATTTTTTCAATACCATCATCTAAAATCACATCAAAGCTACCACTTAGAGCGATTAAAAATTCGGACTGATTGATATGAGAATGACCGCCACGATAAGAATTACTCGGTATATCAAATAAATAATACACCCGTTTAAAATCGAAGGGGATATGATTTTTTTCGATAAAAGCTAAATTGCCTCGTGTATCTTCAATAACTGGAATGGAAATTAATCTATCTGGAATGTTCATGAAATTAAATTTTTACCATCTTGTATCATTTTGTCAACAATAAACAATGGACGATTTCGCACTTGATTGTAAATTCGTAAAACATATTCTCCTATTAATCCTAAAGATATTAATTGAACACCACTAAAAAGTATAATTGCTAATATTGTTGCTGTAAATCCCTGAGGGACATCATTGTAAACTATTTTTCTGTACACATTATATCCAAAATAAATTAAGGAAAAAATTACAGTAAAAAATCCTAAACGGGTAATAAATTTTATTGGAAAATCGCTGAAATTAAAAATACCGTTAAAGGCAAGTTCAAAAAGTTTTTTCCAACTGTATTTTGATTTTCCTGCATATCGTTCGTCACGATCATATTCAAATCCTATTTGTTTAAATCCAATCCATGCTCGCATTCCTCTGAGGTATCGGTTTTGCTCAGGCATATTATTTATAGTATCAACAACTCTTTTGCTCAACATTGAAAAATCACCAGAATCGATGGGAATGTTAAAATTTGAAATTTTTGATTGTAAATTGTAATACATTGAGTAAGCCAGTTTTTTTAAAAAACTTTCTTTTCTGTTTTTTCTAATGGCATAAATCACATCATAACCTTGTATCAATAAATTGTAAAATTCCGAAATTAATTCAGGTGGATCCTGCAAATCGCCATCGATAATTAATGCTCCTTTTTTTGCACGAACCTTTGATAATCCTGCACTCACGGCAAGTTGATGTCCATAATTTCGAGATAATAATATTCCAGAAAACCTTATATCGTTTAAACAAACGGTTTCAATTAGGCTTTGTGTATTATCTGTACTTCCATCATTTACTAAAATTACTTCGCATGAAAAATTTACTTTATCGATAACAAGTTTGATGCGTTCGACTAAAGTTGTGAGAACTAAATCTTCATTGTAAAGTGGCACTATAATCGAAATATCAAAAACTGGATGATTCATTAATATTATTTTTATTCGGTATGTAAAGAATCTATTGGGTCAATAATAATACTATTTTTTCTATAATATCTCGAAATTTCAAGATTTTTCCAATTATTCTTATCATCTGTCAAGCCAAAATCAACTTTATTGTAAATTGTTGTAGGGAAATGTATTAAGGCTGGAACCACACAATCTTGAGTTTTACAATTTTGCAACAAATGTAATCTTGATTTTAATTCATTATTATAAGCATATGCTTTGCCCGAAAACAAATCTAAAAATGCAGTTGTTATAGTATTATTTGATAAAAAATGAGATAGAATTAAAATACCAAAAAGTATTTTGACACGCTTAGAAAATAAAATTTCAAAATTTAATTTATCCTTAAGAAAAATGATTACTGTATAAAAAAAATAAAGAAAACTAAAAATGAAAAAAAAATATATTGTATTGATAGATCGATCAGGTAATTGCCCATTTAAGCTCCAAACTCCTGGAAAAAATCCTAAAAAAACTATTGTAACCGTTATAGATAGAGATATTATAGGATGCATTGCAAAATGATTTTTTGCTTTAAAATTATTACAAATATCTTTTACAAAAAATAGGCAACAAACTAGTATTATGGGTAACCATTTTAAAATATAACTTATTGTTAATTGAACCGATTTGAAAAATGACCAAACAAATTGATGTTTAATTTTGATATTTGACGCTCGAACCGCATTGCCGGGAGCAAAAATTTCTAGAAACGAAAATATTATATAAACTCCAAGAATAAGTAAAACCAAATAATTTATTTTTTTTTGAAAAGTATAGATGTAAAATGCCAGTGAAAATAAAATAAATCCGAGAATTACAACCGTTATTTCGTTACAACCAATTGTTGCAATCAAAATTAAAATAGATAAAACTAAATGAAACGGATTTCTAGTTTTTTTATATTTCATCAAAAAACCAAATAGTAATAATGTTAAACTTGTAGGTAATTGATTTGTTAACGATGCTGGTATCCAGTAAAAACCTTCGCAAACGTCGGGCAATTGAATTAGGTATAAAACAAAACACAAACCTGTATAACTGAGTTTTTGAGTGTTAGATAACTTTATGGGAATATTTGAAATGAAAAAATATAATGCAAACAGAAATAATAAAAATAAAAAAATAGGAACAATTTTATAAAAAAATAAATTTGAATAGGTTAATGGAGTAAAACTTATGAGTCCGTTAGAAAAATATCTGCCCGACCATTGAAAATATCTTCTAATTTGCAAGGGAAAATAGGCTTCGTTTTGCGAATCAAAACCATAATCAAAATCATCAGAAGCTGGGTTATTAAAAAAAGATAAAAGTATTAATGGAAATAACGCAATGATAGTTAGGTAGATAAATATTTTTCTACTCCCAAATATTGATATTAATTTAAAAACTTTTAGATACATATTATAGTTATAGAATTTATTTTATATACCTAAAACCCATATAAAACAATTTATCGATTTGCATTGTCCAATCATTTACTAATGCTTATTTTCGTATCAAATATAAAAATATTTCACCAATTGTATGGAAAATAAACCTCTAGTAACTATTATTTGTTTGTGTTTTAATCATGCAAAATATGTTGTTGAAAGTTTAGATTCTGTTATAAATCAAAAATATGAAAATATTGAACTCATAATTGTTGACGATTTTAGCGATGACGATTCTGTAAATATAATTGAAAATTGGCTTAAAATTTATCCGAAACATCTCTTTATCAAAAATGAAATAAACCTAGGAAATACAAAATCATTCAACAAAGCATTGCGTATTGCAAAAGGTAAATACATTTTAGATTTGGCCGCAGATGACGTTTTGTTTGAATGTTGCATCGAACTTCAAATTGAGGCTTTTATAAAATCAAAAAATAGTAATCTTGCAGTTGTATATGGAAACGCATGGATTATATCTGAAAATGGTACTTTTATTTCTCATTATTTTCCTGTAGACGTATTTGGTAAAACTACCAAAATAATAAAAAATGGAAACATTTATCATGATATTTTATCTGGTGATACCGCCTTATGTTCGGTAAGTGCGCTATATAAAACATCTGTTTTAAAATCGCTAAACGGTTATGATGAAAATTTAGCTTACGAAGATTTGGATATTTGGATTCGTATTGCCAGAGATTATGATTTTGAATATGTAGATGCCTTTTTAATAAAAAAACGAATGCTTCTTGACTCTTTAGGAAGAGATTTTCACATTAAAAATTCTAAAAAATCATTTAAGATAAACAATTCATCCTATTTAATTTTACAAAAAGCATACAAACTAAATGCCACAAAAAGCGAAAACAAAGCACTTTTAAAAAGAATTCATTTTGAAATAACATTAAATTTTAAAACAAGAAATTATAAGTTGTTGATTAAATTAATCTTATTTGAATTAAAAGTTAGAATTACTCAATTTTCTAAAAAAAAAATTAGTTTATTGTAAAAATTTTCTTTTAATTTCAATAAAAGTTTTATCAGTATAAATTAATTCATTAATTATTTCTTTCTGAAATTGATCAAAATCTTGGAATACTAAATGTTTTGCCCAGGAGGTTTCCTTGAGTAAAACTGTTATGATTTTAATAATTTTTGATGTTTCAATAGCAGTTCTTACAATAGCTTTTTGATCATATAGATTAGAGTCTTTATGCAAATAGTCAACTGACTTTTCATCAAAATTTACTTTAATAAAATATAGTTTTGAGGTATCATCTATTTGATAAAAATCATTCCAGTTAGCAAAGCCAATAACCGTATTTTGATTTTTATAATTTGTCGAAGATTGTAATTTCCATCGGCAATTAGCAACTCTACCCCAATGATTTGAAATTCTAAAAACTCCATTTTTAGTTATAATATAAGCACTTCCCGATTTGCTTTTAAAACTAATTTTTAAATTTTTAATCTCGTCTAAATCAACTTGATTCCAAACACAAAACGTGTAGTTATGAAAGTTGTTTTTGTTAAATTTTGAAATCAATTAATGTAATTTTTTAACTTTATCTTGTACAGCCGAAGTTGCAAAATCGTTTGTAAAACGTGCTGCATAAAGATCTAAAAGTTCTCTAACACGATCGTGCCTTTTGCTTGCTACTATGAGTCCCGCATGATAATCTAATGGAACTCTGAAACAAATTTCCTCATCATTAAAATTGCTTAAATCTGGATGTTGAAACTTTGATAATGTTAACACTATTCCAGCAAAATCTTTTTTTATTTTGGGAAGTTTATATTTTTTTTGTTTCACTAAAGCATCTTCTATAACTGCCCATTGTTCCCATAAATTTATATCGGAGGCGGCATGAACCATTTCGGCCAAATGCGCACCTCCTACTCGAGATGCTGTTTCTAGAAAATATATTTTACCATCTTCATTGCATTTAATAAATTCAGCATGAGAGGCACCATGTTTTAATCCGAAACCTTTTATAATTTGCTCATTGACACGTTTTATTTCTTTATCATCTTGAGAGTTGTATGCAATATTTGCACTTCTAAAAATGCCACCGCTTTGAGAAATTTCCATCGGAGTTGCTAAATATTGAGAGGTTAAACTAAAAAGAATTTTACCCTCAAAAATTAAACTATCACAATGAAAAACATCGCCCGGACGAAACTGCTCTAATAAATATTTAAAACGATTATTTCCTAGCTCAGTTATATGATTCCAAAGTGTTTCTTTGTCATAAACTTTTATAATTCCTGCCGCTGAAGCCTCAGATCTTGGTTTTAAAACCCAAGGAGCTGCAATAGTATCGGCAAATGTATTGATGTCATGATCGTTGAACAAAGAACAAAACTCAGGGTTTGAAATGCCACAACTTTTTGCTCTAATTCGCATTGCTAGCTTATCTCGAAAATAACGTCCGGTGGATTGTCCCATTCCGTCAATTCTTAAATTTTCGCGTAAATAAGTAGCTTTTTCTACATCAAAATCATCTAGAGCAACTATGGCATCAATTTTTTTATGACGCATTAGGTTAGAAACTCCAACAAGTAAATCCTCTAAGTTCCAATCGATATCTTGACCCGGCATAAAAAATATTTCATCAATATATTCAAATGCCCAAGGTTTTTCTCTTAACTTTTCTGAAGTTATCAGATAGACTCTGTTTCCTTGCTTTTTTAAATTAATCAAAAAATCGTTTCCTTTAAAATAATTTGATATACAAATAAAATTCTTACTATTATTTTCCATGTTTTACAGGTTTTCGATAAAATTAGTGATTAAGTGTACTCCAAAAGCAGTTGCATGTTTGGTTTTTGCAAATTCATCGTCTACAAAAGCTACACCAGCAATATCTAAATGAGCCCAAGATGAGTGATTGTCTGTAAAATATTCTAAAAATTTTGCTGCCGAAATTGCTCCAGCAATTGGTTTTCCTGAATAATTTTTTACAGCTGCAATGTCACTTTCAATATCAGATTTATAGCAATCCCAAAGTGGCAATTGCCATAAACGTTCCCCAGTAGCATCTCCAGAGTTTTGTAATGCTTTTAAAATTTCGTCATTGTTTGTAAACAAAGCAGCACATTCATAACCTAAAGTAGCAACACTACTTCCTGTTAAAGTTGCAATATCAACAACAGTTTGTGGTTTGTAATTTTTGATTAAATAAGATAATCCGTCGGCTAAAATTAATCTTCCCTCAGCATCAGTATCAATTATTTCTATTGAACTCCCATGATAAGATGAAATTACATCGCTTGGCAAAAACGATTTAGAATCGACTGCATTTTCACAAGCAGGAACTATAGCTGTAACTCGAGTTTGTAACTTTAAATCTGCTATTAGTTGCATTGCTCCTAAAACTGCCGCACCACCAGCCATATCACACTTCATGTGAACCATTCCTGCCGTTTTAATATTTAGTCCTCCTGTATCAAATGTAATACCCTTACCTACCAAACCAATATGGTTTTTTGCATTTTCGGGATTATAATCCATAATTATAAATTGTGGCTCGCGTTCGCTTCCTTTTCCAACAGCTAAAAAAGCATGCAATCCAACTTCTTCTGATTTTTGTCTTCCGAAAACTTCGACATCAAAATTATATTTTTTTCCGGCTTCAATTGTCCAATTTGCCAAATATTGTGGTGTTACAACATTTGAAGGTAAATCGACCAAACTAAAAACTTCTAACTGCGATTTTGCAATTTTTAAAGCTCTGACAATAGTATTTTCAAAATTATTTTTTGATAGAACTTGAAGTTCAAATTCTTGATCTAAAAAATGATGCAATACTTTTTTCTTAAAATGACCTAAATCATAAGTTCCCAAATAAAGACCAGAAAACATGGCTTCTACTTGATTTGAATCATACTCGTCTGGAATATTTATGGCAACATTAGTTGAAAAATTATCTTTAAATTTTGACGAGGTGCGTCTGAAAATTGTTTTTAAAGATTTGTAATCTATCGATTTTCCTAAACCAATAAAAATATGGGTACAATCATATTTTTCGACAAGATAATGGGTATCTTTTTTACCGTAAAAAACTTGAGAATATACTGAACATCCGTGATATTCAATAGGAACTATACTTTTTATATTGGTTTCAAAAACAGGAATTATTATGGTTCCTGTAAAATTATTTAAATTTTGAATATATTTTATTTTCATGAATTTTATAATGCTTTAATTGTCTTTTGTGCTAAAAAATAACCATTCTATTGCTTTTGGAAATTCATCACTCCAGTAAATTTCGTTATGTTTTCCTTTGATGTTAATGCTTAATTTGATTTTCATTTCATCGTCAAAACCCTCTTTTTTTAACAATCGCTTTTTAAAATTTTTAATATGATCAACCATGGTTTCGCTTTCGTTACCGCCAGCATATAAATAAATTCGTGTATTTTGAGGTTCATCCATATCAAGAAGTGAAAGTTTTACTTTTGGGACAACCCAAAGCGAAGGCGAAAATATCATTAATTTTCCAAAAACTTCGGGATACATAATTCCCGAAAAAATACTTACTAATCCTCCCATAGAGCTTCCTCCGATGCCTGTAAATTCTCTTTCGGGTTTTGTTCTAAAATTTTCGTCTACAAACGGTTTTAAGGTGTCTGTTAAAAAACGAATATACTTTTTACCCTGACCATTTCCTAAAACTGTATTTCCTACATTATACTCTTTAACCCTATCTTTTTCTGCATGTTCTACTGCTATTATAATAATTTTTCCGATATTATACTCTGCCATAACGGCTAGTTTTTTATCTATTTCCCAATTGCCATATTTCGCATTTTCATTAAATAAATTTTGAGCATCTTGCAAATACAAAACAGGGTAGTTTTCGGAAGATTTTTCATAATCAAAGGGCAATAATCCCCAAACTCTTCGGGTTTTATTGAGCTGTGGGATTTCAAATTCTTCGGATATTAATTTTACAATCGGAAGAAAATTAGATTTAAACGGTAACCAGTTTTTTCGCCATCTTGAAACATGTTCTTTTTTTATTCCGTTTTTTTGATTGGTAACTCTATTTTCGGTTCGATTTCCGAATTTATCAATTTCAACTTCACTCCAATCGCCTCGTGTGAATTTATATAATAACTCACTTGGATATTTAAAATCATGTTTAAATTTAAAATGATACAAACCAGTCTCTACTTTTTCCATCAAAAAAGTAGTATCCTGAGTTGCCCAATTATTAAAATTACCAGAAATAAAAACAGGACGATCATCATCTTCGTCTGTTGTTAAAATTATATTTAATTGTGGCTCAATGATTTCATTAATAACTATATCATCATTGCTGGTATTTTCTTCCATAATAATTAAATGGATAAACGATTTTGATTACTTCAAATAGTTTATGTTTTATTTCTCTAAAGATTTGTTTTCTAAAGGAGATTTTCTGATTTCTGTATGACGAATTTCTCCTCCTGAAGTTCCAACTTGTTGCGCTATAACAACTCCTGCAACCGAAATTATCAAGGCGATAACAGAAACTATCTTTGCTTTTGAATGATTTTTAAAATTTAAATATAATCCTATTATAGAGACTGAACCTAAAACATAAAGTAAAAGTGCCAATTTATCTGCAATTTCCTCATGTTCATGAATAATTTGATGACCAATATTTGGCATATCTTCTACAATTTCCTCTGCGCCATCGGCTGTATACATTGATAAAAAACCAAAAATTGCTGTTATAATAAAAATTATGTACCCTGTATTTTTTAATGTATTGTTTTTAAGAATAATCCCTGCAAGTAGAATTCCAAACCCAAAAATTGTTCCTAATATAGGAAAGTGATTTACTAATAAATGTAAATGTGCATCGTTCATTTGTTTTATTTTTTACAAATGTATTTATTTATATTTTCAATAAAAACTACTTTGTTATCTTTGTGAAAATTAAAATTAAAAACTTTAATATTAATTATTTCACACTAAAATTTTTAGGATATATTATAATTCTAATTGTATATTTCAAAAAAAAATAACTTTATGCTCATCAGAATTGTTAAATTATCTTTTCACGAAAAAAACATTCCAACCTTTTTAGAAAATTTTGAATTGATGAAAAATCATATAAAAAATTCAACTGGCAACAGACTGTTAGAGCTTTACCAAGATAAAAATAATCCGAGTGTGTTTTTTACCTACAGTCATTGGGAAACAGAATTAGATTTAGAAAATTACAGAAAATCAGCTCTTTTTGACGAGGTTTGGACCTTTACCAAGAAATTATTTAACGACAAACCAGAAGCTTGGAGTGTTGATAAACTGGTATCGTTAGTTTAATAAAAACAGAATTATACATTATTATTTAAGAATTTACAATCATGAAATCAATACTTATACGAGAAATAAAATCCTTTTTTGGCTCCCCAATAGGATATTTAGTAATTGCAATTTTTCTTATTTTAAACGGGCTTTTTCTTTGGGTTTTTGAAGGCGATTTTAATATTTTGAATAGTGGCTTTGCCGATTTAACTCCGTTTTTTACCATTGCTCCTTGGATTTTAATTTTTCTTATTCCAGCAGTTACCATGCGAAGTTTTTCTGACGAAAAAAAACAAGGAACTATTGAACTTTTACTCACCAAGCCTTTAAGTATTTGGCAAATTGTATGTGGGAAATTTTTAGGTGCTTTTGTTTTGATTATTATTGCAATTATACCAACATTAATTTATGTAAAAGTAATTTCGAGTTTAGGATTGCCCCAAGGTAATATAGATCTTGGAAGCACAATGGGTTCCTATTTTGGATTGCTTTTTTTAATTGCAGGATATACAGCTATCGGAATTTTTACCTCTACTATTTCAGAAAATCAAATAGTTGCATTTATAATTTCGGTTTTTCTTTGTTTTATATTCTATTTTGGATTTCAAGGAATTGCAAGTTTTTTTAAAAATTTTGAAGATGTGGTGGCTTTTCTTGGCATGGATTTTCATTTTAAAAGTATGAGTCGAGGCGTAATCGATACTCGAGATGTACTATATTTTGCTAGCATTACTATTTTATTTTTAGCTATGACTGTTTACAAACTAAAAGTTTTAAAATTACAATGAAAACTAAAAAACATATTTTGAAATCGCTTTTTTCAACCCTTGCTATTTTAGTTATTCTAAATTTAGCGGGTCATTTTATCTTTAAACGATTTGATTTAACAGCAGATAAACGATATACTTTATCGCAGACTTCGTTAAACATTATAAAAAATATTAAACAACCTATATATGTTGATGTTTATTTAGAAGGAAATTTTCCAGGCGAATTCAAAAAACTTCAATCAGAAACTCAACAACTACTCGAAGAATTTAAGGCCTACAACGGAAATATAATTTTTCAGTTTATAAACCCGTTAGAAAAAGAAGATGGTCGCGACAAAATAATGCAACAGTTTTTAGATCGTGGTTTGACACCTATAAATGTAACTGTAGACGAGAAAGGAATGCAAACGCAAGAAGTTGTTTTTCCTTGGGCAGTAATATCGTATGGTTCCAAAAAAACAAAAGTACCCTTATTAAAAAATATGATGGGTGCTAGTACTGCAGCAAAAGTTGTGAGCTCGGTGCAACACCTTGAGTATGCGTTTGCAAACGGTTTTAATACCGTATCTAAAGATAAAGAAAAGAAAATTGCGATACTAAAAGGAAATGGCGAGCTTCAAGATTTTCAAATTGCCGACTTTTTAAAATCGGTTCGCGAGAATTATTATATAGGTCCTTTTACGTTAGACTCGGTTACAAAAAGTCCGCAAAATACCCTATTAGCACTTCAGAAATATGATTTGGCTGTAATTGCAAAACCTACCGAAGCCTTTTCTGATGCCGAAAAACAAGTTTTAGATCAATATATAATTCACGGAGGCAAAACCTTATGGCTGCTAGATCAAGTAACAATCGAAATGGACAGTTTGATGACCTCTGGCGCAAGCCTAGCTTATCCGAGAGATTTAAATTTGAATGATCAATTTTTTAAATACGGATTACGAATCAAACCCGATTTGATTAAGGATATTATGGCAACTCCTATTGCTTTAGCCACCGGAAGTCAAGGTAGTGGCACTCAATATTCGCGATTTCCTTGGTTGTACTCGCCTTTGATTTATCCTTTTGAAACTACAGATAAATCGAAAACCAATCCTATTGTTAGTAATCTTGACGGCATAAAATTTGAATTTTCAAATCCCATAGAAATTTTAAAAAACGACATCAAAAAAACAATTTTACTACAAAGTTCGCCCTATTCTAAAGCTATTGGCACTCCTATTCCTGTAAAATTACAAATGGTTGAAGAACGACCTACCCAAAAAGATTTTATCAATTCAGGAAATATTCCGGTTGCGGTTTTGCTGGAAGGTAAATTTCATTCTGTTTACCAAAATAGGGTTTTGTCTTATAAAGATTCTAATTTTAAAGCAATAGATAAAAATTCGAAAATGATTGTTATTTCTGATGGCGATGTTATCAAAAATCAATTAGATAAATCTGGCGAACCGCTGGAACTTGGCTATGACAAATGGACCAATAAGTTGTATGCCAACAAAGAATTTATGATGAATTGTGTCAATTATTTGCTAGACGATACCGGACTTATTAACATAAGAAGCAAAGAGGTTAACTTGCCCTTGCTAGACAAAGAAAAAGTTATCGAAAATTATACCTTGACCCAAGTTATAACTATCGGTGTTCCAATTATTATTTTAATGATTTTTGGTGTAGCATTTACCTTTTTTAGAAAAAGAAAATATAGTAAATAATTTTTTTCTTATAGTAAATTTAGTTTTCTTAAC